>NZ_JACJOR010000374.1:0-3852 GCF_014695615.1 Leptolyngbya sp. FACHB-711 | reverse complement strand
GGCTCAAGCTCTGACCTTCCTGATTCGTGACCAGCGACTGGGTGCAAACGTAGGTTCTGCTCAGGGTCCGACGGGTCTAGGTAAGTACCTGATGCGCTCTCCGACAGGTGAGATCATCTTTGGTGGTGAAACCATGCGTTTCTGGGACTTCCAGGGTCCATGGCTGGAGCCGTTGCGTGGACCGAATGGTCTAGATCTGGAAAAGATCAAGAACGACATTCAGCCTTGGCAGGCTCGTCGCGCGGCTGAGTACATGACTCACGCTCCGCTGGGTTCGCTGAACTCGGTAGGCGGTGTGGCAACGGAAATCAACTCCGTGAACTTTGTCTCGCCTCGCGCTTGGCTGGCAACCTCTCACTTCGTGCTTGGCTTCTTCTTCCTGGTGGGTCACCTATGGCACGCGGGTCGCGCTCGTGCTGCTGCGGCTGGCTTTGAGAGAGGCATCGATCGTGACAATGAGCCAGTACTGGCAATGCCTGAGATTGACTAATCCTTAGTCTCCTTGTAAATCAATAGGTCCCTGCAAATGCGGGGACTTTTTTATGTCGAATTTTATGTCGAAAATTTGCATTCCCTGTTCAAACTCAAGATTCAAAATTGCTTAGAAACAGAAAAGTTACGATCGACCTATCCAGTTTCCTTATTCATTCATTGCTTTAAAAATGAAACATTATCCTTTTTTGGCACTGTCGCTCACGTTAGCCGTATTTCTAGGAGCCGCAAGTAGCCTATTGAGTCCCTTCAATTCTTTAACCTCAGCTCAGGCACAGGATACTCAAAGTCCCCGTGCTGCCTTTACTCGTCCACCGCGCCTGGTGAGTGCCGAGAATCCTGAGAAGCAAGTTGCAGTGCGATCGTCTGTTTACTATTTCACATTGGAGGTTCCGCCTGATTCGGGTAGCGGGCTTCAGCAGGTAAGCGTGGTTCAGCGAGACGGGTCTTCCCGGATAAGACGAATTCGCTATGACCTGGAGGCAACTCGTGCTTTTGTAGGAACAGCAAACGATCGCGGTACAGAGATCCCGATCGCTCAAAAAACCTACGATGAGGATTCTCAAACCGTCACGCTTGCCTTTGCCAGTCCGGTTCCATCTGGGACGACGGTCACGCTTGCTCTGGAAGCACAGCGAAATCCTCGGATGCAGGGCGTTTATCTGTTTGGCGTCACGGCTTATCCAGAAGGCAGTACTACGAGTGGACAATTTCTTGGCTATACCCGGCTCACCTTTTATGGCAATGACGGCATTCAACTCCTTTCCGATTGAATTGGCCGGAAGCAGATGCCCATTGAAGGCTTCCAGATTAAGACAACGGATATAAAGCCCAAGATGCAGGAC
The DNA here is from genome assembly GCF_014695615.1 of Leptolyngbya sp. FACHB-711. Taxonomy (NCBI): domain Bacteria; kingdom Bacillati; phylum Cyanobacteriota; class Cyanophyceae; order Leptolyngbyales; family Leptolyngbyaceae; genus Leptolyngbya; species Leptolyngbya sp. FACHB-711. The sequence continues at coordinate 2,515 of NZ_JACJOR010000374.1, read as the reverse complement.
AATAGACCTTATCTCAAATACAGCCCTGCTTTGTGCGGGGATTGCCAGTTAAGGTGATGAACTCCGCTACTCTCCTAACCCCCAATCCGGGGGAACCTAGTTTTCCTCAAGGTTCTCAAAGTCTTCCAAGTTTGGGGAATTTAGGGGGCGATGTAGGATTCGCGACTGCTCAAACATCCTTTTAGCTTCATACTGCTGTATCTGTCAGAGCTTACTTTCATTTAGACTGCGAACGCCTCATGTCTGAACTGCCAATTCTGCCAAACTATATCAACGGGCAGTGGTGTGACTCTGCTGCCACTGAGTTTGTTCACGCGATTAATCCTGCGACAGGCGATCGGCTTGCCAGTGTCCCTCTTTCTCCAGCAAGCGAAGTTGAGCGGGCGGCGCAGGTTGCCCATGAAGCGTTTCAGTCCTGGCGACGGACGCCAGCTCCGCAGCGAATTCAGTATTTGTTTAAGCTGAAAGCTCTGATGGAGGAGCAATTTGAGGACCTGTCGCGGACCATCACGATCGAATGCGGCAAAACGCTGGACGAATCGAAGGGCGAACTGCGACGGGCGATCGAAAATGTGGAAACGGCTTGCGGCATTCCAATGATGATGCAGGGAACGAATTTTGAGGACATCGCATCGGGTATTGACGAATTTATGTTTCGGCAGCCCATTGGTGTAGCGGCAGTGATTGCGCCGTTTAATTTTCCGGGCATGATTCCCTTCTGGTTTTTACCTTATGCGATCGCCTGCGGCAATACCTATATTGTGAAGCCGTCTGAAAAAGTACCGCTGACTATGCAGAAAGTTTTTTCTTTGATCGATCGAGTTGGGCTGCCGCCTGGAGTGGTGAACCTGGTGAATGGCGCAAAAGAAGCGGTCGATGCCATTCTCGATTATCCGTTGATTCGGGCAATTAGCTTTGTGGGGTCGAGTGGGGTAGCGCGGTATGTCTACAGTCGGGCAACCGCGAATGGAAAACGGGTGCAGTGTCAGGGTGGCGCGAAAAATCCGGTGATTGTGCTGCCAGATGCTGACATGGAGATGACCACTCGAATCACAGCGGACAGTGCGTTTGGCTGTGCCGGACAGCGATGTTTGGCTGCGTCGATCGCCATCACCATTGGAGAAGCCCGTAAAACCTATACCGAGTCGATCGCGGCAGCAGCTGCCTCACGGGTGGTGGGAAACGGACTGGAAAAAGGCGTACAGATGGGTCCGGTGATCAGCGCAGAAAGCCGTCAGCGGATCGAGCAATTAATCCAGCAGGGCGAGTCAGAAGGCGCAAAAGTGATGATCGACGGTCGATCGCCTCAAATCACCGGATATGAGCAGGGTAATTTTGTGCGTCCCACAATTTTGCAGGACGTTGACCCCGACAGCAGGATCGCCAAAACAGAGATCTTTGGTCCTGTCCTGAGCCTGGTTTATGTTGAGACGATCGAGGATGCTATTCAGCTTGTGAATCGGGGGCAATACGGCAACATGGCCTGTCTATTTACCAGTAGCGGGGCGGCGGCGCGGAAGTTTCGCTATGAGGTAGAGGCAGGCAATATTGGGATCAACATTGGCGTAGCGGCTCCGATGGCGTTCTTTCCGTTTAGCGGCTGGAAAGAGAGCTTTTTCGGCGACCTGCACGGACAAGGACAGCACGCGGTTGAGTTTTTTACCCAAACGAAGGTCGTGGTGGAGCGTTGGTTTAAAGACTGGTCGCGGCAGTTTTAGGGGCTGCGCCTTGAAACTTCCCTTCAAACCATTTCCTAAAACCGCACAAAATCGCCCCGTACCCAGCCGGTCGCCCCAGAGCTGGTGAACTGTACTTGATACCAGGTTTGCTGGTCTGAGCCGATCGCTTGCGCTAAAATTCGCACCGAGTCTCCTGACAAGCCATAGTGACGCACCGGAGATTGAAGATTGGCTCGATCGCGAATATTAATTCGAGAACCCGGATCGCGACTGGTGAGGGTGGCAGTGCTGGCGCTGGGGCGGGCCGTTTGGAGAGCGGAATTTGCCAGAGCGATGACCGTTTCTCTACGTCCATTTTTCACTGAGGCAGAATAGAGCACTCCCTGGGAAAGCCAGGATGCCTGAGCAGTGCAGTACGCGCCGCAGGAATTGGTGAAATATCCCTGGATGCCGTTTGCCAACGTAATCGCTTCGATCGTGTCTTGGGGACTTCCAGGATCGGTGTCTACAGAGCCGCCAAGTTGTGCGGAGAAATAGCCCCAGGTGCAGGGGGTTCCCTGACAATCGGGCGTATAGGTGAAGCTGACTTCGTATCCGTCGGGGCGGTTGCTCGTGATGTTGGAATACAGCGAATCGGCTTCGGGTAATTTACTGGGCAGGACGATCGGTACTTGAGTACGTCCCTGAAGTTGGGTTCTCAAGCGGTCAACCGGCACGACGGTATCTGCCCAAGCGGGAAGCGGTAGGCTCAGCATGAGCAGGGTTGTCCAGAGCAGTTGGCGAACGCGTGACATAAGGTAGGAACTCCTAAGCCCAAATTGAATTGCGATTTCGAT
>NZ_JACJOR010000373.1:0-11627 GCF_014695615.1 Leptolyngbya sp. FACHB-711 | reverse complement strand
CGGATCGATCGCGTCCGCAAGCAAGCCCGCACCAGTAAAGAAGCTCAGGCAGAATTAGCCGTCCTCGAAAAGCTGGTTCCTGTCTTGAACGAAGGCAAACCCGCCCGTCAGGTTGAACTAAACGAAGAAGAAGAATTGCTGATCAAAGTGCTGGGACTGCTAACCCGCAAACCCGTGATTTATGCCGCCAACGTTTCCGAGGATGATCTGGCAAGCGGTAACGAGTGGGTCGATCGCGTCCGGGAGCTGGCAAAGCAAGAAAACGCTCAGGTCGTCGTTGTATCGGCTCAGGTCGAAGCGGAATTGGTGGAACTGCCAGAAGCCGATCGCGCTGAATTTCTCGAATCGCTGGGTGTGCAGGAAGGCGGCTTAAAGTCTCTGATTCGCGCCACCTACGATCTGCTTGGACTTCGCACCTACTTCACGACTGGACCTAAAGAAACTCGTGCCTGGACAATCAAAGCCGGAATGGTGGCTCCTCAAGCGGCAGGCGTCATTCACACCGACTTCGAGCGAGGCTTTATTCGCGCTGAAACCGTGGCTTACAACGATTTGGTTACGACCGGGTCGATGGGGGCTGCCAAGGAAAAAGGCTTGGTACGGAGCGAAGGTAAAGACTACACGGTGCAAGAAGGCGATGTAATGCTGTTCCGCTTTAACGTTTAGGTTCTGCCCAAGACAGGCTATCCTGATTTATTGGCAGTAATTCGGTTGAAATTGTCGAGGAGCCGTTGTGATCGACCTCAAGCAGCTACGGGAAAATCCAGAAGCGTTTCAGGCACAGCTTAGTTTGCGGGGCAAGTTTGATTTGTCTCCCCTACTTTCGCTTGATCGCCAGCAGCGCGAAATTGAGGTGAAACGATCGCAGCTTCAGGCACGCAGCAATGAAATCGGCAAGCTTGTCGGGCAGAAAATGAAGTCTGGAGCCAAACTGGATGATGCCGAAATCCAAGCCCTGAAAGAAGAGGGCAATCAGCTTAAGGCGCAAATCGGCGAGCTAGAAGCACAGGAGCGCGAGATCAAGGCAGAACTTGAGAAAACTGTTCTCACTATTCCTAACCTGCCCGATCCAAGTACGCCGATCGGCAAAGACGAAGAGGAGAACGTTGAGCTGTACCGCTGGGGTGATGAGTACCTGCCAACAAATTCAGAGATTCTGCCCCATTGGGAAATTGGCGAAAAGCTGGGGATTCTCAACTTTGAGCAATCGACCCGCATTGCCCAGAGCCGCTTTGTGTCGCTGATCGGAGCAGGAGCCGCTCTGGAACGCGCCCTGATTCAGTTGATGCTCAACACCCACATTGCCGCAGGCTATACCGAAGTGCTGCCGCCGTTTCTGGTGAATTCTGAAACGCTGACGGCATCGGGGCAGCTCCCTAAGTTTGCCGAGGAAAGCTTCCAGTGCAAGAACGATGATCTGTGGCTCATTCCTACCGCAGAAGTGCCGATTACCAGCCTGTATCGTGACGAGATTCTGGATTCGACAGAGCTACCCAAACATTTTTGCGCCTACACGCCCTGTTTTCGCCGTGAAGCGGGCAGCTATGGGCGAGATACACGCGGACTGATTCGGCTGCACCAATTTGACAAAGTAGAAATGTACAAGTTTGTGCTGCCGGAAACGTCGGAGGAAGAACATCAAACGCTGTTGAAAAATGCAGAGGCGATTTTGCAGGCGTTGAAGCTGCCCTATCGAGTCATTCAGCTCTGCACGGGAGATTTAGGATTTTCAGCCACAAAGACCTACGACCTGGAAGTGTGGATGCCCTCGTCTGGCAAGTATCGCGAAATTTCAAGCTGCTCGAATTGCAAAGATTTTCAGGCACGACGTGGCAATATTCGCTTTAAGGAAGCAGGCAAAAAGGGGACGCAGTTTGTTCACACGCTAAACGGCTCTGGTCTGGCGGTAGGTCGCACAATGGCGGCAATTTTGGAAAACTATCAGCAGCCGGACGGTACGGTAAAAGTTCCAGAGGTCTTGCAGTCTTACTTGCAGCGCGATGTGCTTTAAAGGTCAGTGAGAAGCAAGTTTGAAAGCTGCATTCTCGATCGACGGGTCATTCAACCAGCTCCAATATCACTTCAGCTCTGGAAAACCAGGCTCGATCGCTGTAGTTCTATTCAGAGCATTCAGTTCACTCCTTGCATCGGGTGGCTGATTCTTGTTTTGCAAACCTGAAAATTGATCGCTACAGTTATGAAACTTTCTCGCTGGATTGCTGTATTCGGACTGAGTCTGACAACATCGCTAAATTTAATTCCTGCTGCCGCTGCCTCTACCTATCAAAGCAGTAACAAAAAAACCACGATCGTTTTAGAAGAAGCCACACAGACCGGTAACACGACCCGGCGCGGCTTTTATTTCACAGAAAGCGCAGGTCGGCAGTGGATGGGCGACATGAACATCACCAGTACCAGTGCTGGAGCCGGACAAACGGTTTATAGCGGCACGTTTACGGATCGCACCAGCGGACCCGGAACGAACCTTACCTGTACTGGAAATATTCGCATTTCCCGGCAGCAGCCTGGAGTCGCCAATCGCGTTGGGGCACAAGCAACCTGGCAGGTCACAGGCGGATCGGGCTGTCCCTCAATTGGTCAAACCTTCACACTGAGCCTTCAGGAATCCCTGCCCCGTCCCGATCGCAGCGGTAACTTCACCGCACAAAATGCCAATACCTGGATGAGCCAGACTAACGGAACCGTGACCTGGCTTCCCTGGCGTGTGGTTTCTTCAGACGGTCAGCTCAACTGTCGCGAGACGCCTAACGGTGCAATTAAGCAGGTTTATCGAGCGAATGACCAGATCTTGGCAGAGACACGCGGAGGCAACGCCTTCACAGTCGCCAACGGCAATCCCTGGATGCTGACGCGCAACGGCTGCTATGTTCGTGCGAATTCTCAGTACATTCAGCCCGTATCGGCAACTTACTAGTCAGCAGCTTATCTAGCCAACAACTTACTAGTCAATACCAACCAATCATCAGGGCTTAGCGATCGATCCACTTTACCCGGACAAAATGCGTCGGATAGCCCTGACGCTCACCGAGAAAATGAATTCCTTCGATCGTCAGATTAAACGGAATTGCGGTCGTTACATACTTTTGTGCCCAGCCGCCCAGTTCTGGGGCAAGCTGCATTGCCGTCATTGTGGCTGCCCCTAGTCCCAACAGTTGACCGATCGGCTCACGCGGCAGCACCAAATGAGTGCCGATCGCCAGCCCTGCGGTGAGCAGCATTCCTACCGACATATTCGTGCCACAGCGAGGATGCACTGCCAAATTCCATTCGCCGCTCACAATCCGCTCAAGTGCTCGTTGGGTCGCGCGACGTAATTGTGTAATATCAAATTTGCCGTAGAGATAAAACCCTTCGCTGGTTGACATTCCGCCGACCTGCTCGGCTTCGGATGGGCTGGGGAAGAAGCTAAAGGGGGCAGACGCGGGGCGGGGCGGCATGGATTCTGTTAAAACCCAGGCGGTAGCGTGTTCTAGCGCATGAACCTGCCGCACCATCAACAGTTCCTTCAGCCCTGGCAAAAAATCGAGCTGCTGCAGCAATTCTGAATCTTGAGTGAGATGAGGCGCAAACTCAAAGGGAAATTGATGATTAGATTGTTGATCAGAATGACTGTCAAAAGGCGGTGCAGAAGCAGCCATCACAAAACTCCTGAATCACTGTGAAAGGTCAAAGGTTAAGCCGATGAAGAGACCGCAGAACCAAGATGCTTGAGTCTTTCTACTCTAGCGGAATTCCTCGATCGCCAGGTTAGAAGACTGTATCGCCTGTCACAATATTTAATTCAGGATTAAATCCTGAAGTCAATTCAGGATTGGATTCAGGATTGAGTTCAGCAAGGCAATCAATGGCTGGTCGCTAGCCTGCCGACTGTCCTGATGAATTTGGCACGGCTGCCGCTGGAGTTGTACCGGCACCAGGCGCACCGCCCTCACCGATCGATCGCACCACTTCGACACCAAACTGCTCCAGCACGACCACTGGCTCAATGCCCGTATTCATCTCGATGCGTCTGACCAGAACTTGACCGTTTGAGAGGCGTTGCCCTGCCCGCACATAGCGGCTAGTTGGCTCGTTCGGGGCAGTGACGATCGCATAGGGAGTACCACCAATTTGCACGACGCCTGTTACCTGTACGGCTCTTGCCAGTTCGGGCTGGGGTGGAGGTGGGGCGATCGGAGTCGTGGGAGCGCGTCCGGTTAGGTTGGGAATGGGAGCCAGCGTTCCGGGGCGATTAGGGCTGCCTTGCCGTTGGGGAGTTTGTGCGGTTCGCGGAGCTTGACGCGATCGCGGAGTCTGAGCCGTAGGACGATTGGGCTGAGTTACACGCGGGGCAGGTGGAGTCGTTCTGCCCACCGGGACAGGTTGACCGGGTACAGGAGTGGGTCTTTGGATGGTCGGGGTCGTTGGCAGCAGAGCGAAGGGATCGTTGCGGTTGCCCTCGACACGCTGCACTCGCTGATTAGGGTCAGTAGAGCTAATCAGATCGGGTAAAACGATCGGAGCGGGCGGATTTTGGGCGGCTGGAGAGGGACTGGGATTCGGTCTAACCACGGGCGAAGGAGACTGGGTTACAGTTGTTTCGGTGGTTGAGGCTTCTGGAGTGCCAGAATCACAGGCTGTAATCGAGAAAGCCAGAGCCGATGAAGCCAGGATTAAAAAAGCTCGATGCATACCCACTCCCTTGATTTGATCTCTCTTGATCACTGATTTGATTCGTAGTTTGATCGATCGTTGAATTGGTCGTTTAACCGATCATGTTTCTTGCCTCAATTGCTTCTACCTTGATTTCTTCTAAAGCAGAGCAAAGCCAATTCCGCGTTATCTCAATCTCATTCTAATTTGTTGACCTAAAGTAGCACAATTGTTTTACAGGTTATTTTCGAGACAAGAGCTTTTTGATTGAGTTTACGGTGACGATGGGGCAGCGGCTCTTGCAGCTTGAGTCGCCCCAGCTCCGACGGCAAAGGGGAAGTTTGCGACTGGATTTTGATCATTCACGGTTCCATTCAGGGTGCGCGTGTTGCCCTGCACTAGCAGCGTCAAGTTAAACGGAATTGCTTCTGAGCCAGAGCCACAGCGCTGATAAAGGTTAACCGCGATCGAGTATTCGCCTTGAGCTGCCTGACCAGGTAACCAAAAAATATTTTCAATCGGAGTTGGGGTAATTTCGCCGCAGCCTGCATTGGCGTCAACGTCAAGCTGCCCACCTGAAGCAACGCGAGGATTGGAATACGTGACCGTATTGCCGCTAGGGTCAGTCACCGCTAAATCTAAGTCGTCAGACGATGCCCAGCGAAGCGTCACCTGAATATCGCCCGTTCCGAGCTGGGGCGTTCCCGTCGTTTGAAAGGGCGTGGCAACCGGACAAAGTTCGCCCAGGTCAATCAAGCGTCCGCTTGCGTTAATCATGTAGCACCCCTGCCTTTCTTGAGCAGCGATCGAAGTTGGGACAAGCGGCAGCAGGAGCGGAGACAGCAGCAAAATCGATGCAAGGCAGTTTCCTTTTCGGGGCGATCGCGACAGAAGCTTCATAAGAAAAAGGGTGCAACAGGAGAATGAGATCGAAAGGAGATTGCCTTTACTATTCCCTGTTTGACAAGGAATGAATCAATCGCACTCACTGTGGATCGATAGAGTTAATCCATTTTCACGTCCGAATCGGTGCCCTCTTATCAGAATGACTGCTGATTGAAGGCTCATGATTGAAGGTTCAACTCCCAGCAGGTTTTTATCGTGGGTTCAGAAATGCTTTTAGCGTTGTTAACCTGATTCACTCCGCTACAATTGGTGGTTTTTTATCTAGGGTTGCGCTAATGTTGGTGGGATAGCGATATGTGAATTTTGGACAATTAGCCAATTCATGGTCGAATGAGGAGATTTTTGATGAGTATGCAAAATCTTGGACGCGCTGCGCTGAGCCTTGGAACTGCGGCCCTAGCGGGACTGGCGATCGGTGCTGGCATTTGTATGACTTCTCAGCCTGCTTCTGCCCAAGCTGCCTACGGGAGCTATATCGGGATTGGCGCATCGGGTGGACTTTCTAGCGGACCTAACGGCGAAAGTAGCTCGGCAGGAGCAGTCATTGCAGTGCGTTACCGATTGCTCGAAGCACCGATCTCGCTTCGTGCTCAGGCTCTCATTTCTGATCGCACTGCGTTTGTGCCGACCGTATCTTACGATATTCCAATCAACTGGGATACTGATGCTTATATTGGGGCGGGCGTTGCGCTTCAGAGCGGTGATGCAGAGAGCAGTTCGCCGCTGGGAGACCAGACCTCGTTTGTGATTCAGCCAGGGATAGACTACAGCTTCCCCGATACGAACCTAGTGCTGTTTGGCAACGCGATTATTGCCTTTGATGCCTATCGAGACAGCAACCAATCTGCCACTTCGATTCAGGGAGGCTTGGGTGTAAGGTTTTAGAAGAATTTAGGCGAAAAACGCTTGAATTTCAAGCCATCCTCACGATCGACGATGCACCATTGTCGGAGTTGCCTGGTCAGTGGGCATGACAAGCACTTCGCTGATATTTACATGGGGCGGGCGGGTTGCACAAAACAAAACAACGTCTGCGATATCTTTGGCAGTAAGTGGAATTGTGTCCTGGTAAACGCGCTTTGCCCTTTCTGCATCGCCTCGAAACCGCACTTCGCTAAACTCAGTTTCGACCATCCCCGGATCGACTGAGCTAATTCGCACAGGTGTTCCCAATAAATCAATCTTTAAAGATTCGGTGAGCGATCGCACAGCGGCTTTGGTCGCGCAGTAGACATTTCCTCCGGGATACACCTGATGTCCGGCAACCGAGCCGATATTGATAACGTGCCCGCGCTGACGCTGCACCATTCCCGGAAGCACAGCACGAGTGATGTATAGCAAGCCTTTAACGTTGGTATCGATCATTTCTTCCCAGTCTTGAATCTCACCCTCCTGGAGTTTACTCAAGCCCCGACTTAAGCCTGCGTTGTTCACCAGGATATCGATCGCCTTCCATGGATCCGGCAGAGCTTGAATCACAGCTTCTACTTGAGGACGATCGCGCACATCCAGCGAGATTAGGTGAGCCTCAGTACCGTACTGTGCCTTTAGGGTTGCCGCGAGGGTTTCCAGGCGATCGACTCGTCGCGCTGTCAGAATCAGTCGGGCGTTCGCAGCCGCGAAGACTTCTGCACAGGCAGCACCAATGCCGCTACTGGCTCCGGTAATCAGAACGATTTGATGGGGAAGGGACATGACCTGGATTCCGATCGTTTCAAAGTTCGTTTCAAATGTTTACAGTACCACGCTTGCCAATCAAGGATTCCAGAGAAGGTCTGTTGCAGAAGGTGAGAAAATCTGCTGGAATCGCAAGAGATCGGATACAATCAAAGGTCTGTAATTTGCTGCTGTTGAATCTACTTTTAACGCAGTAAGCCACGGGGGTGTGGCGGAATGGTAGACGCTGCGGACTTAAAATCCGTTGACCGATAAAGTCGTGAGGGTTCAAGTCCCTCCACCCCCATCAGTTTCTAGCGAGATCTATCTTTGCAGGTAGTCCTGCTGCCAGATGTGATTCACTAGGCAGGGCGGGAAAATCAGGGAGATGTTTCGTCAGGACAAAAAGCGATGGCAGTTCAGCAAGATCCGGTACAGAAGCAACCCGCAGGCGTATTGCATGACAGCGAGCAGCCGCTTGGGAAGAAGCCCTCTTTTCTGTTTTTGGTCAGCACCTCGATCGGGGTATTAACGCTTCTGGCGATCGCAGCCGGCGCATATTACGGAATCATCCGGTTCTAGACATTCTGCCCTGGACTCGATGCGTCAGACATGAGAGGGTAATGACTAGAGCATTGGCAACCTCTCATGTAGATTGGGTTCATGCAGAATTGGTGGCGAAAAAGACTGTCGCAGAGAAAGTTGCAGAAAAAGTCGCAACAAAAGCCGCAGACAAATCTGTGGCAAAAAGAACCCCAGTTGCGGCTGGTTTTGATGATCGCGATCGCTTTCTGGATCGTTTGCTGTGGGTTGGCATTACAGCGATATTTTAATTTTTATCCAACCTACGTTTCATTCGACCAAGGCATCTTTAATCAGGTGTTCTGGAATAACTTACACGGGCGCTGGTTTGAAAGTTCGCTGTCGTCTACCGAGTCGGTTGCCGTGATGCAGGGCGACGTGCCCGACGTAACCTATCGACGATTGGGGCAGCACTTTACGCCCGCGTTGCTGCTGTGGTTGCCCTGGTACGCGCTGTTTCCGTCTCCGGCAGGCCTGTCGGTGCTTCAGGTAACGCTGGTGACGCTCGCCGGACTGGTGCTGTATGCGCTGGCACGGCACTATCACCCGCCGCAGCTTTCTGCCTGGATTGCGGGAAGTTACTATGCGGCGATCGCGGTCATTAGCCCTACGGCTGCAAACTTTCACGATATTTGCCAGATTCCGCTCTACAGTTTTGGCTTGTTTTGGGCGTTAGAAAAGCGTCGCTGGTGGCTGATCGCTTTGCTGTCAGTGCTGATTTTGCTGGTGCGGGAAGATAGCGGCATTTTGCTGTTTGGCATTGGGGCTTTTGGGATTGCCAATCGGCGATTTCCCCGAATCGGGATTGTGCTTTGTGTGATGAGCGTGATTTATGTAGTGACGCTCACCAACGTGATCATGCCGATGATCTCGCGGGACATTTCCGATCGCTTTATGATCGAGCAGTTTGGGCAGTTTGTGGGCGATCGGGAAGCCTCGACGCTGCAAGTGCTGTGGGCGATTATTAGCAATCCCTGGCGGCTACTGGTGGAACTGGTAACGCCGATCGATCGAACGCTGCGCTATTTGCTGGGGCAGTGGTTGCCGCTCGCGTTTATTCCGATTCTGTCGCCGAGTGCGTGGCTGCTAGCGGGGCTGCCGATGACCAAAACGCTGCTGCAACGGGAAGACATCACGGCTTTGTCGCTGCATTTACGCTATGCCATGACTCTGGTTCCGGGACTGTTTTATGGCGCAATTTTGTGGTGGACGCAGCACCCGGATTTATTTAGAAAGCTGAGGTTTCGCCGCTTCTGGGCGTTTTGCATTGCGCTGTCGCTGCTGTTTACCGTCACTTCAAACCCGAATCGGGTTCTGTCGTTTCTAATTCCTGATTCGTTTCAGCCATGGGTCTATGTTTCTCCAGTGCGGCAGGCAGAACACAGTCAGGCAATTCGATCGCTTCTAACGCAGATTCCGCCCGATGCCAGCGTAACGGCAACTGACCATATCGTGGCGCATTTGTCGAACCGTCGAGAGGCACAGCGGTTTCCCGGAACTCGGCTGCGGAATGACGATCGCGAGGTGATTCGCGTCCAATATGCTGTGGCGGATTTGTGGTATCTGCAGCAGTATGAGCCTGCCTTTGCTGACTATCGCCAAACCCTTAAAACCACCGCAGACTGGGTTTCGACCTTGCTGGATCGCCGCTACGGCATGATTGATTTTGAGGATGGTGTGGCACTGATGCAGCTTCGTGCCCAGTCCAATCGCGATGCACTCGCAGCATGGACGGCTTATCGGCAGACTCTTGAGCCAATTTTTCAGAAGGGGTAGGGAGCAAGAAAAAATCTACTCTAAATTACCCCAAATGTATATGGCGGCAGAAAAGGGATGGATTAGATTTGATTCATACCTTCCAAAAATTACTCGCCTCATCCGGGTATCAACTTCGTATCTAAGCAGTAAGGATCATGATTGGCAAAGTCATCCTGAGCGGAATTGCAGCAGGAATGACAATTTATTTCATGGCGCAGACTGACAATCCCACCTTGCAGCTTGGCGGGGCGATCGTTAGTTCAAGTGCGTTTGGCTTTACAACTACGCGGCTGCTGCTTGACGAAGAGCGAGAGCGCAAAGCCAGGGCTGCGGAGGCAAGGGCTTATGTTTTGATGCTGAGACGGATGAATCAGGAACGCCTGCGCCGACATCCGCCGATGCCCAAAGCCTGTCGCGGCTGTCTTCATTTTCACGGACGTACCTACAACGGCAATTATCTGGTTTGCGGGATGCACCCTTACGGAGTCGAAACCGAGACGTGCAGTGATTGGGAACAGCGATCGGAGGATATGTCTTCTCGCTAAGCTGATTTTTGCGAGGTTAATGATTCGACCTTCTGCATCAATGCTTGCCCTCTCCCTAAATGTCTTGCCCACCCTGAGAGAGAAACCTTAAACTTCACCTGACTCATGCTCGATCGTTTTGCTTTTCTTCGTCCCTGCTGGGAGGAGGGACTGGGGGATGCAGGGAATTTTCGATTCCTGTAACAGACCTTATGATCGCGATCGCCCCCATCGTTACGAATAAAACGCAATTTTCCCAGCAGGTCTACTGATTGCGAATCGAGCCGTCGGGCATCGTTGTATTTCTAAAGGTTGCACCGTTCAGGTTCGTGCCCGTTAAGTTTGCACCTCGCAGATTTGCCCCAGTCAGATTCGCTCCCTGAAGGCTGGCTCCGCTCAGGTTTGCCTGGCTGAGGTCGGCGTTTTGCAGGTTTGCGCTGCTGAGATTCGCGCCGGTGAGGGTGGCTTGCGGCAGGGTGGCAAACGCGAGATTGGCTTCGCTCAGCTTGGCCGCTCCAAGATTTGCCCGATTGAGGTTGGCATAGGAGAGATTTGCCTGAATCAGGGTTGCGTTGCCGAGTTTAGCGTTGCTTAAATTGCTAAGCGAGACATCTGCAGAAGTCAGATCTGCCCCGCTGAGATCGGCACTGCTCAAGTTCGAGAAAAACAGGCGGGCGTTGCTCAGGTTGCTGCGAAACAGAGCCGCATTGCTTAGATTGGCAAAGGTCAAATCCGATCGCCCCAAATTTGCCCGAAATAGCTTTGCCCCACTGAAATTGGTGCGGCTCAGCTTTGCCTCACTCAGATTCGCGCCGCTTAAGTCTACGTTGGGCAGGCTGGAACCCGTTAAATCTGCATTGCTCAGATCTGCGCCCGCCAGCAGAATAATTGCCTCATCGCTGGTAATCAGATTCGACTCCAGCAGAAACCGAATGAGCTGTCCTTTGCGCTGTCCGTCCAGTCGGTTGAGCAGTTCCAGCGTATTTTGAGTTGCCAGGTCGCGAAGTTGGCTGTCAGGAGGGGATTCTTTCAGCTTTTGATCGACGACCATGTCGTGTATTTGGTTCTGATAATTTTCGAGCTGGCTCTCACGATCTGATCCGATCGATCGATTCATCGTCGCCCGTCGAAACGGTTCATGCTCTGACTCATCGGCTCGTGCCAGATTGTTTACTAACAGCAGCCCGATCGTCGTCTGTCCGACCGCCAGCAGCCCAATCGCCAGCTTTAGCCCAGCCCAACCCGAATGACGATATCTGGATGTAACCATTTTTTATACCGAAGCAAGAAATAATGGATGCAGCGTGAGGAAGGCGTTTCAAACGATATCCGTCGATCGCCACGCTCGCTCAGGATGAAATTTGAATCTGCTCCAGGAAATTGGACGGAGATTGAATTGATTTTGATTCTGGAAAGTTTTGGGAAAGAGGAGGGCGATCGGAAAGTAGGTCTGGGGGTGGGTTTGGGGTGGGGGTAAACCGTTGCAGCCCGCTAAGCCTCAATCATTACCCGCAAATTGCCCTGCTTCCGAGTCATCCGGCAGGCAGT
>NZ_JACJOR010000372.1:0-5750 GCF_014695615.1 Leptolyngbya sp. FACHB-711 | reverse complement strand
AATTTCTAACAGGCTTACAATCACTCCGGCGATCGGCACGGCTAGTAACACACCCAGGAGTCCCGCGATCTGAGTGCCTACCAGCAGTGCGAAAAAGATTACGACTGGATGTAGATGCACTGTGCTTTGCATAACACGCGGCGAAATTAAATTATCCTGAACTTGTTGCAGCAGAATTGAAACGACCAGCACTTTGAGGGCAGTCAGCCAGCCGCTCTGCACCAGAATAATTAGACAAGCAATACTCACGCCCAGCGTTGCTCCGATCCCAGGAATCAGATCAAACAATCCTACAATCACCGCCAGAACCAGAGCAAAGGGAATCTGGAAGATTTCAAACACTAGAAAACTGGCGCAGGTCAGCAGAATAGAAATAATAATCTGTCCTCGAATAAACCCTAGAAAATTGGTTTGAATTGCCTGAGCAACTCGCCTGCGGTGGGCATGAGGAACCGTCTTGAGTAGCCACCCCCAGAGCCTTGCGCCATCAATCAGCATGAAAAACGCAACGACCAGAATAATAATAAAGGTGACATAGTTGCTGAGCAGCGCAGGAATCGAGTTCACTGCAAAGCTGAGCGCAGACGCCAACAAATTTTGAATCTGCTGTTCCAGGGGTTCCAAATCGAGCGGAATGTCACGAGCTAGCAGCAGGTTCTCAAGACGAGTGAGCGGATTTTGAGAAGATCCCAGTGCAGTAATCACTGTTGTAATCAGCTGCTGAAGCTGGCTTGCAAGCGCAATTCCGGCACTCACCGCAATCACGACGAGCGACAATAAACTAAGCACAATCACCACGCCAAGTGCGGCACTGCGTCCAAGAAACCGTTCCAGATATCGCACCGGATAGTTGAGCAAAAGCGCAAGAATTGCTGCAAACGTAAAGGTAAAAATAACGTATTCAAAATACTGCAATAGCTGAACTAACGCCCAACCCGAAGCAAACAGCAACAGAAAACGGACGAGAGAACTCGTACTGAACCGATCCCAGAGATTCACGACATCGGTGCGCTTGTTTTGAGTTTCATTCATCCTCAGATTCCTGCCCATTTATTCGCTATCGCGTCCACATCATGGCTATTTGCTGGACAAAGAAAATCCGCTCGCCGCAGAACTCTTCCCTCACACCCCATTCAAACTTTGTAACAGATCGCTATCTGATTCTTTCACTAGAAGGCAGGATCTGGATATCGCTCAAGAGGTAAGTTAATTGATTCCTCCGATCGGTAGAGAACTATTGCAAAGCGGATTAGGTCGGGGTTTGAGTGGGAGTCTGAGTGGGGGTTTGCGTTGGGGTTTGAGCCAGATTCGATCGAGCCGCTGCAAGAAACTGCCGTGCCCTACGAAGAAGCGTCAGCACCAGCACAATTACCAGCACTCCGGTTGCGACCGGCAGCGTAATCGCCAGAACCGCCAGTCCGATCGCGAGCACTAGCTCGATCGTGGCAAAGATGGGGTTGGTCAGCCCGACCGAAATCGAGGTGGAAATCAGGCGCAGAATATTGTTCATGCCCTTGGTTAAGCCTGCTGTGCCTCCGCCCGCGATAATGGCTAGCGTCCACTGAAGCAGCGGATTCAGCCCGGAGGTTGCCAGCGCAGTGACCAGGGTTCCGGCAATCACGGCGGCAGGCGTAGCGATCGTATCAAGCAGATGGTCTAACCAGGGAATGTAGTAGCCGATGACCTCTAGCAGGCTTGCGGCTGCCAGCACAATCAGAGCTTGATTGGTTTCAATCCAGTCGAAGTTGGTAGGCAGATCAATATGTCCCAGTACCGCAGCCACACTCAAAACAAAAAACGGCACAAAAACTCGAAATCCTGTTGCCGCGCTCAAACCAATGCCCAGCAGCAGATCAACTAATGTTTCCCAGTTCATCATGGGATTTACTACTCCTTTATATCAGCATCAGATTTATCAGCATCAGACCATTAGGGGATAGGTGAGTATGAGGACACGTGGAATATGAGGATGCGTGAGAAGTTATAAACGAAACAGTACAATCCGATCCTATCCCGCTAAACACATCTCTTGAGCCGTTTTTAGGTTCACTGCTTAACCTGGTGTTCTTCAGAACTACTCATTGTTTGATTCATTGTTCGATCGACGCCCTGGCTGCTTAACCAAGTCAACCAGTCGAGCAACTCTTCCTTAGTTAACATGGCGCGGCTGGGTTTAGTATATCGATGCAAAAGCCGATCGCGAATCTGGTCGTGCTTCCACCGTAGCCGCCTAATCTCTACAGAGACAAATACCAGCAAATCAGATAGATCGTCTGATGAATGCTGAAATGAATCTTTAGCTAGGTTTCTGAATGAATGCTGAAATAAATCGAAAGGTGAATGAACGGCGATCGAATTAGACAGGAGATTTTCAGATTCAGAGGAAGGTTGAACGCAGTCAGGAAGAACCTGAGCCAAATCATGGGCATGTACAGCTTGAGAACCTGTTGAGTGAACAGGACAACTGTTGATTTGCTGAACGTGCTGGCAAGATTTTGCTTCTGCAATCAGGATAGGATCGCCCGAATTAAGATACTGCTGAAGTCTAGATTCATACTGCTCTTCACGGCGAGCAATTTGAGAAGCCTGGAGAATTCGCTCAGACGATCGATCGCTAGAACCCTCTTCAGAAGAGACATTACCACCATTACTGGGGAATAAGCTTGTACAGCTCAGACCGTTCGAACTGGTTTCCAATTGATCGGACGGTCTAGCTGAAAGTGAAGTTGGGGGGTGCGGGGGGTTTTCCACAGCTAAATCGTTTTCCACAGCCAGGCAGCTTTCCACCTGCTCAGGATGCCACAGGTCACGATGGCGATAAAGCGAAGCTCCACCAATGCCGTATTGCAATAACGCCTGAAACCGAGCTGTTGTTTTTGCAGGCAAGCTGTCTCTTTCTAAAAGATCCACGATCGCCCGTCGAATTTTTTCTCTAGCGGATTCTGACTGTTGCTGATTCCAGGAAAGAAGCTGCTCACGTGTAGCCTTTGCCTCAGGAGCCTGAGCAGTACTGCGATGAGTGTAGTGAAAGTAATGGCTATTCTCGGCGCAGCTCGCCCATTCTGCGGCACGGTGTTCGATTTCATGCTGATGTCTGCACCAATCTCGATATCCTGGAAGTGATCGAGCAATGGAAACAATTTGATCGATTAGAGCCTGTCCAGTAAGGGGTTCACCGCCCTGTGTAACATGATGAAAAACATACGTTCTCAGAGCAATGCGTCCTAATAAGCGATTTGTTTGTCCATGTGCGGTCCAACCCTGTTCGATTTCAGTATCGAGATCGTTCAAAAACTTATCTGCTTTTCCTGAAATTCGATAGTGTCTGTGTTTGTTTTGCTTAAGAAGCTGGCGTAAAACTTTTGTCTCAACAGAATTGCACGACTGAACAAACCGCCATTGCTGCACAAAGCGCGATCGATCGCTCCAAACGGTCTCAAAATTCTGATTCAGTAAGTAGGAACCTGCCTGCATTGGCAAGCGGTGGGCATTGAAGAGCGTCGGCTTTTTCGTAGTGCTGAAAGGCTTGGGATTGGGAAAGAGTTCGAGCTGTCCGGGCTTGAGCTTAAATCCTGCGTTCTCTAATAAGGCTGCCACGCAAGCAGCTAAGTCCCAGGAGCTGCGAGCATCTTGAAACGGTAAATACAGGTGAATGCCGCCGCGATAGCTCGACTGACAGGCAAGGTACGCCGTGAAGCCAAGCGGCTCTAGAGCAGCCATCATCCGCCCGATCGCAAACGAATCAGCCTGGGGATGATAGGCACTACCTGTGTCAATATCCAGCAGGCAATAGCGCGTCTGAGAGCTAAACCGCACTCCATACAGCGCAGCTCCCTGAAGAATCAAACGATCGGATAAAGGATAGCGGCTCTCGGTTTGCCAGTGAGGGGATTGAGACGGTTCGGGATGCTCCGCGTAAATGAAATCAAATCGATGCGGAAATAGAGCAAGAAACTCATCTCCCTGCTCTAAGACATAGCGAAACGCTTCCGTGGCAACAGACGCGACGATGCTGCACCTCATTGAAATCGATCGCGCCTATTGTGTCAGGTTTGTCTTAAGCAAACAGGAGGCCGGATCAGTCTGATCAGACTGTTTAAAGCTTGTCTCATCGACCTACAACCCTTGTGGAATCAAGGCTTTAAATATTACAGGTGACGAGATCTGGAGAAAAAGTGACTTGATCCAGAGGCGATCGTGCTAGGATTGGGAGCCGTTTGTCTCACGCCAAAAGCTGGGCGAGCGGAGGGATTGCTGTCTTTTTTCAGCAGAAGTTGATCTGAGACAAAGCAAAGTTCCTCAGCTGGTTCTACTTATCAACAGGTTGAGTAGGAAACCGTGGGAGATGGTCAGGCAACACTAGATATAGAGCTACCTCTTTTGCTGGGTTAAATAGAAAAAGAAGAGAAACTCGGTTTTAGTGATGCGATACGGAGCCGTCTGTCTCACCTTTTTCGGGAAAAATGAGAAACCTAGAGTGCAAGTAAGCTGCAAGTCGGTTGTTCTAAAGTCATTGATTTCCCCCGTTTCCCAGTTCTTGGGGCTCCTTCATCTCTAAATTAGCGCTCAGAGGCAATCGAATTTTGTCTTTTTGAGAGCAAACAGTTGTATTACTTGTCTTACTAAATTCGATGTCGGATGAATGCCTCGCCCTTGAATGGTGGAAGAGTGCTGCAAGAATCAAGCAATTGAAAATCCACCAGCGTTATCCACCAGGATTGAGAAATTTGAGGGGCAGTGCCGTTCTACCAACATTTATCACCACACTTCCAGTCACCCCACTTCCAGCGCAAGAAGTAGCGACATACGGAGCAGTCTGTCTCACAAGTAAGAATTATCCCTCTTCCAGAGGAACCAATCGGGTGATTGCTTTAGTTAGGCTTCAGGTTACATTAAATATATCGAAAGCAAATGTATTGAAAGCAATCGACAGCATCTTCCTCAAAACCACTTCATTGCTTGAGGTTTGATGCTAAAAATTAATTTCCTTTGTTTCACCCCTCACCCCCAGAATAGAAGTTATGGAACTCCAGTATCGAGGCGTTCGCTACAGCCTAAATTCCAATTCAATGACCGTTGAGAATGCATCAGTGAGCGGACAATATCGCGGTGCGAAAGTTAGATTTCATCAGCCGATTCACAAGCTGGCAATTCAGCAGGTTCTACACCTAATGTATCGCGGAACTAAGTTTGACGAAGCGATTGGTACACCGATCGCCTAACTCCTCGCTTGCTCCAATTCTCAGCCCTCATCTCTAAGCGATCTTTAAAGTCAACGCTTCCTAAGGTTAATCGATCGACCTAGCTCAAGGGCTAGGTTTTTTGTTGTCTTGAAGATTGCTTTAGTTGACTGCAGCCCACATCCAGGTCAGAACAAACATAAGTCCAATTCCTACTAGGAAATCCGGTTTTTCCTGCCATAGCTGATGGAATCGGTCGCGGACAAACCGGAAGAAAAAGCGTCGTTCTTGTCCCAGTTCTGTCATGTATTGCGCGACTTTTACATCCACTTCTTCGATCGAGACCTCACCTCGTTTATAGGCAGCGTCCAGGGTATCCAGCTTTTGCCAGTACTCTTTTGTGGACTCCATTAAGTTAGGAACCATGCTTTTAAACCCAACAATTACTTCAGTGGTCGAACTTGGATTAACCCTAACGCGATGCTGAGGGAAAATTAGTCTGCATAGAGTTAGAAGCGGTTTTTATCAATGGTTAGAACTCCCGCTGTTATGAAAAGTTTGCGACCGCCC
>NZ_JACJOR010000371.1:0-45573 GCF_014695615.1 Leptolyngbya sp. FACHB-711 | reverse complement strand
AGTTGATAATTTACAAAGAAAATTCGACCAAACTGGGACGCTGGAATCTTTTTGAGTATAGGGTTTTGATCCCATTTCGTTCTGAGCGGGTCTTTGGGATTATAAGGGTCTGAAAAATCCCAGGCAATCACCAAAACAATATCCGCGTTGAGGGTAGGCAAGAGTTCCACCGAAGTTTGCATCCATCGCGTTTCTCCTGCTGGAACAGCTTTAGGGAAAACCAGATGAAATCCGATTTCCTCTAGCAAACGCCCTGCGGTACTATCAGCAGCAATCGCTACATCATTCAACAATGTATTGACTGCCAAAATTAAAACATTAGGATAAGCGTTAACAACGGGTTTTAGCTGCGATCGAACTGTTCTTAATTGTTCAGCATGGGCAGCTAATAACTGTTCAGCTTCTTGTTCCCGATCTAGTGCTTTCGCAATAGGCTGAATGTCATTAAACCAGACTTGCTTGTTGTCTTTCATGTCTGTAAACAACAAAGTCGGCGCAATTTGATTAAGCAGTTTGTACTGGCTTTCGATTGACCAATTCTCACCAAGAATCAAATCGGGTTTGATGAGAGCCAGTTTCTCCAGCGATGGACTTTTTCGATCGCCCAGGTTCACAGGTTGTGTTGTAACGCGATCGCCCAGATAAGGAATCTGTTGACTTGGATTGTCAAATTTCTTCAGGTTCAAGGCAGTTACTTCGGCATAAGCCACAGGCTGTACTCCCAGTGCCAGGATAGAATCCAGAATATGGGGACTGAGCGCGGCGACTCGCTGAGGTTGTTCACAGATTTCAGTTTCTCCTATCTCATGAGAGACAAGCCGGCAGGATGTAGGGGATTCGATTGATTGATTTGCTTGATCACGATTAACAGCTAGATTGCGAGGACCAGAACTTTGGCAAGCCGTCACCAGCGCAAATGTCATGCAGATTAAAAGCGATCGTTTAAGCCAATTCCACCATTGTCGAGTTCTCACAGCGGTTTCTCCTAATTAGTAACGTATAGGAAACCTTCGCCTTCAAATTGATTGGCGCACCTGGATAAGCAATATCGGAACCCTGATGGGTTGTGGAAAATTTCTGAAATGTCTGTTGGGGGCTGGTTCATAGGGCTCTTTGCAGTTCTAGCCTTCCTGTTCTAGTCTTCCTATTGAAGTGACTTCTGCCTATTGCATCTAATTCGCATTAAATCATTGATACCTTACGGCAAATCTTTACTTCTGACAAGCTCTATTAGGAAATTTTTCTAGTAGCGTTCCGACTCGAACTGCAAAAGATCTAAAAAAACATTCTGGAAAATTAGATCATTAAAAACCAGTAGCCGTGCAGCCAGGAAATTTAAGAGCAAATCTTGAACAGAGGCAATGAACCTGCTATAAGTAGTTCAAGTATTGCAAATTGCTTGCAATAAGCTTTTATGGTTTCTAAAACTTGATCCCCGGTTAGAATCGTCACTTAAGACTGTATGGTGCAACTTCCAATCCTTCAGGCTCGATCGCAATCAGAATCTTGCTTTTGCTGCACTTCGATCAGCCGCACTCCTCTCAATGCCATCTCTCGTTAGCTCACGGTAGATGCGTATTTTCGTCATTGTCTGGAGTGGTCAGTTCGTTTCGACGATCGGTAGCTATGTGACTAGTTTTGCCATCACGCTCTGGGCATGGCAGCTTACCGATCAAGCAACTGCACTCACGTTGATTGTTTTTTTTAACCAAGCGGCAAGCCTTTTGGTTGCTCCTTTTGCTGGAGTCATTGTTGATGGTCTCCGGCCAATCTTTGGTCAACGTTGGAGCCGCAAACAGCTCATCATCTTAAGCGATACGGTTGCAGCCCTCTCTACTGTTGCAATTCTCTTACTCCACCTCACTGGACATCTTCAGGTTTGGCACTTTTATGTAACAAGTGCGATCAACGGCATCTTCAGCAATATTCAAGAACTTGCCTATTCTACGTCAATCGCTCTGATGTTACCGAAGCAACACTATACTCGTGCCAGCAGTATGGTTTCAATGCTGCATTATGGACCCAGTATTTTTGCTCCTGCCCTGGCAGGTAGTCCTCTATTACATCATTGGGTTATTTGGCATTCTATGGATTGATCTATTCACCTTTAGCATTGCAATCTTCACTGTATTGCGAACTCAAATTCCCCAGCCAGTTGTTCCTGAAACCCAGCTTCAGAACCAGGCAAGTCTCTGGCAAGACATCTCTTCTGGCTTTCGCTATGTGTTTGCAAGACCAGGCTTGTTCGCTTTACTCGTGATAAGTTTGCTGTTTTGGTTTGCTCACGACTTAGGCGGTTCGCTTTACTCAGCCATGATTCTAGCTCGCAGCAATAATAATGCAGCCATCTTAGCCAGTTTGTCTACGATGGCGGGTGTTGCTGGTGTCATTGGCGCAATCGCTGTCAGCATCGGGGGTGGTTTTCGGCAAAAGATTCACGGGTTTCTCGGAGGCATGATTGGTGCAGGGATCAGCAAAACCCTATTTGGGCTAGGGCAGTTGCCGTCGATTTGGCTGCCGGCACAGTTTTGTTCGTCGCTTAACTTTCCATTACTGGGCAGTTCAAGTGAAGCAATTTGGTTGGCAAAAATCAAACCAGAAATCCAAGGGCGCGTGTTTGCTACCCGATCGCTGCTGCTCGTTCTAATTTCGACGATCGCTGCTTTAATTGCTGGACCGCTCGCTGATTTTGTCTTTGAACCTGCAATGATGCCAGGTGGTTATTTAGCCAAAACATTTGGTGGAATATTCGGGACAGGTTCCGGTGCAGGCATGGCTTTACTGTACGTGATCACATCCGTAACTTTAATGCTGGTTGGCATGGGCGGATATGCCGTTGAGTCATTACGCATGGTAGAAATGAATGTTTCAGATCACGACACAGATCAGCAGGCAGCTTTATCCAACTCCAACTGTGAACGTGAAGCCGATCGAACCTGAGACGACCAAATTGTTCTGACACAATTCTGATACTTTTAGACTTGGTTGCTTATTAGGAACTATTATCAAGTAATATCAGATAGGATGTAGCATTACTGACAGCTCCAACCAAAGATTTATCTAGATAGCTAGAAAGTAGCTCAACAGTAGAGCGTGCTTTCAGAAACTTTATTGTTTATTTCTTGTTGATTTCGGCTGTGAGGTTTGGAATTTTACTGTGAAAAATTTTCAACTGGTATTGATTCTCAAGTTAGTCGGTGTCATGTTGCTCAGCGTAGCGCAGTCTACCCTGGCTCAGGGTGTTGAGGAAGAAGGCAACCGTGCTGTTTCGATTTCGACTACATCAACTTCAGCTTCAGCAATTCCTCGTCTTAACGACATTGCACCTGCTGCAACAACTGTTGATGACTGGGTTGAGCAAATCGCGCAAGCCTCGATCGTGCAAGTAACAGGCGTGCAATTGAATGCAACAGCAGATGGGTTCGAGCTAGTCTTGGAAGCAGCAGAAGCCTTGCCACCCGTCGAAACCTCGGTGATTGGCAATGCATTGATTGCTGATATTCCAAACACAGTGCTGTCCTTGTCAGATGGCGACGAATTTCAGCAGGTGAATCCTGCCGAAGGCATTGCACTCGTTACTGTAACCAACCGCAGAGATAACAGCATTCGTGTTGCGATTACCGGACTGAATGCACCCCCTACAGCTGATGTGAGGGCAGAAGCACAGAATTTAGTGTTGGGTGTCACAACAGGTTCGGCAACAGAAGTTGCTCAAGATCAAGAAGCGATTCAGGTGGTGGCAACGGGAGACGAAACCGAGGACGACTACTATACGCCTGAGGCAACGACTGCGACTCGCACAGATACTCCCATTCGTGATATTCCCGCTTCAATTCAGGTGATCCCACAACAGGTCTTGGAAGACCAGAATATTGTTGAATATCGGGATGCATTACAGAATGTAGGCGTTACAACCGATGGCAACTATGGCGGTACGGGAGCAGGCTCATTTATCCTGCGCGGCTTCACGCAAGATTTCAACTTCAGAAATGGCTTCCGCAGCAATGATTTCTACGGTCTTTCGGAAACTGCCAATATTGAACGCATTGAAGTTCTCAGAGGACCCGCTTCTGTGTTGTTCGGGCAGACGCAGCCTGGAGGTGTTGTCAATATCGTTACAGAGCAACCCTTGAGCGAGCCGTATTTTGCCGCCGAGTTTACCGTAGGGCAATTTAGCTTCTATCGACCGTCGATCGATCTCTCTGGACCTTTGACTGACAATGGCGACTTGCTCTATCGCCTCAATGTGGCATACCAAAACTCTGGCAGCTTCCGAGATGAGGTGCATACTGAGCGATTCTTTATTGCCCCTGTGCTGCGATGGAATATCAGTGACAATACATCCCTCACTTTTGAATTTGAGTATCTGTACAATGATCCCGTGTTCGATCGCGGTGTCACGGCTTTGAGCGATGGTTCACTTGTTTTGCCGATCGATCGCTTTTTGGGATACCCCCAACTTGATGAGTATGAGCAACAGCAAGTTCGGGCAGGATACACGTTTGAGCATCAGTTTAATGATGACTGGCGAGTGCGTAATGCCTTTTCCTTCTTCAGTGATTTGCAAAATGGGACAAAAACAGAATCTACTGGTCTGCCAGAGAATGGCTTGCTGCCAATGGAGTATGTAGACGATGATTTTCTGCGACAGGACTATGGACTGCAAACAGAAGTCATTGGAGAATTTGCCACAGGACCGATCGAGCATCAGCTGCTGGTTGGTTTAGATCTAAACCGCAGAACCAGTGTTTATACTTCAAGAGACACTGACTTACCCTCTCTCAATATCTTCGATCCCAATTACGATATTGAAGTTCCAGAGCTACAGCCCAGCTTCTCTCAAAACGTTCGCACTGATAATTTAGGGATTTACATTCAAGATCAAATTGATTTGCTCGATAATTTACATCTGCTGGTTGGCGGGCGATTTGATATTCTTGATCAAGAAGGAGTGTCCTTTGGCAGCGTAGTTGATCAAGTCGATAATGCCTTTAGTCCTCGAATCGGGATTGTGTATCAGCCGATCGAGCCGCTGTCTCTCTATGCCAGCTACAGCCAATCTTTTGTGCCGCAGACGGGGCTGTCTCGGACTGGAGAAGCCTTCGTGCCAGAGCGGAGTACGCAGTATGAGATTGGGATCAAGGCAGACATCACAGATGATTTATTTGCAACCCTTGCTGCCTATTACCTGACCAAAGCCAATGTGGCGACGAGCGATCCAGAAGATTCGGATTTCCAAATTCAAGTCGGTGAACAGCGCAGCCAGGGAATTGAATTCAACATTGTTGGTGAAATTCTTCCCGGTTGGAATATCATCGGTGCTTATAACTATACGGATGCGGAAGTCACAGAAGACAACGATATTGAGATCGGCAGCCGTTTAGATGACGTGCCAGAACACGCTGCTAGCCTCTGGACAACCTATGAAATTCAAAGCGGTGATCTGCAAGGCTTAGGATTTGGGCTTGGCTTACTCTATGTTTCAGAACGCAGTGGATTTTCGTTTGATCCACCAGGATTTGAGCTACCCAGCTATTTCCGCACTGATGCTGCCCTTTACTATCGAAGAGATAATTGGAGAGCGCAGCTCAACTTTGAGAATCTATTTGACACGGAGTACTATGAAACTAGCCAAACGGCTCGAATCGTGTATCCCGGCGCACCTTTTAACGTTCGTGCAACCATTTCCTACGAGTTCTAAGCGTTGACAAATAGGTTGTGAACAAGGGGTGTGTGGGCTGTGCCCCCAATTAGGGATAACCCCTGCACCCCGTTTCAATCCAATCAAGGATGGCTGTATTTTTATTTACAGCAAATTTCAAGTGAATAGACCGCAGTGATTGAACCAACCAATGGCATCATCTTCAGTAATGAACTGAACCGCTTCGGTCATTGCTTGGTCGAGAGCTTCATCGGTGCGAGCCGCTTTTGAGCGAAGAAACTGCTTGAGTTTCGACCAACAGAGTTCAATCGGAGATAGGTCTGGTGAATAAGGAGGTAAAAAGCTCAAGGGGTGACAAGGAGGTCAGAAGGAAACCTAAAAGATCTTAATCTTCCTATCGACCTTCTTTAATGCAGCGTTTTTCACTCCCGTAAGGTACGGGGGATGTGGGGCTGTGCCCCATTTTTTATACTTCAATCGTTCTAAGAGTGTGGCGTTGAGACGGTGTCCGGGTAGTCTTAGCTGTCAGCACGAAGATGAATGCTTTAGGATAGAGGCTATAACAATAAAACTTCATGGATACGGTGAATCCGAACGGTTAAGGCAATCTCTTCCCCTTCTAAACTGGTTGTGGCTGGCTTTCATGCATTCTCAGAACCATTGCGCGTCAAAATCGTGGAGCTGCTGCGGGAGAATGAGCTTTGCGTTTGCGACCTTTGTGAGGTGCTGGACGTGGCTTAATCGAAGCTGTCGTTTCATCTCAAGACTCTGAAGGATGCAAGCTTAGCGCGACCGCGCCAGGAAGGACGCTGGATCTACTACAGTTTGAATGTGCCACAATTTGTTGTCCTGGAGCAATACCTCTTGGAGTTTCGCCGCTACAGCCTAATGCTGCCTGCCTGTCCTTGTACCGATAAGGATTAGGACACTCAATTCATTTGTTCAATTCATTTGTGTGAAGTGCTATATAAAGTGCATTGGTGCCATTTTCTAGCATCCATCAATAAAAATTGATAGACTACTCATCAATATAAGTTTAGATGGAGGAGCGATGGCAATACGGGTTGGAATCAACGGATTTGGACGAATTGGACGATTAGACCTGAGAGCCGCTTGGGGGTGGGCAGATCTGGAGTTTGTTCATATCAATGAAGTCAAAGGTGGCACTGAAGCTGCTGCTCATCTGTTAAAGTTCGACTCGGTACACGGACGCTGGGCACCCGATGTTACGGCGGGCGACGATCGCATTTACATTGACGGTCAGCCAATTACCTTTTCCGAACATACCAAGCCAGGCGATGTGCCCTGGGATGAGTTGGGTGTTGATATTGTGCTGGAATGCTCTGGCAAGTTTCGCACCCCAGAGACGCTCGATCCCTACTTCAAGCGAGGCGTTCGCAAAGTGATTGTGGCGGCTCCGGTGAAAGAAGGAGCATTGAACGTGGTGATGGGAGTCAATGATCATCTGTATGACCCCGCTCAGCACAATTTGTTAACGGCGGCTTCCTGCACCACCAACTGCCTTGCCCCGGTCGTAAAAGTTATCCATGAAGGCATTGGCATCAAGCATGGCGTTGTCACGACCATCCACGACAATACCAATACGCAAACGCTGGTTGATGCCCCGCACAAAGATTTACGACGGGCGCGCGCTTCTGCCCTATCCCTCATTCCCACCAGCACAGGTTCAGCGACAGCGATTGGCCTGATATATCCCGAACTGAACGGCAAACTGAACGGGCTGGCGGTACGAGTGCCCTTGCTGAATGCGTCCCTCACAGACTGCGTGTTTGAAGTCGATCGTCCAACCACTGTGGCAGAGGTCAATCAACTGCTTAAAGCCGCATCGGAGCAAGAGCCGCTGAAAGGCATTCTGGGCTATGAGGAGCGTCCGCTGGTCTCGATCGATTACCTCAACGACCCGCGCTCTTCGATCGTTGATGCGCTGTCCACCATGGTCGTAGACGACACCCAGGTCAAGATCTATGCCTGGTACGACAACGAGTGGGGCTATTCCAACCGGATGGTGGAACTGGCGCGAAAAGTTGCATCCAGTCTGAATTGAACCTGAATTAAGGAATTCTCTGACATGGCTTCTTCCTCTGCTCCCCGTGCCAGCCTCAAAAACTATGCGATCGTCACCCTTGCTTATTGGGGGTTTACGCTAACGGATGGCGCACTACGAATGCTGGTGCTGCTCTATTTCAACGAGATTGGCTACACGCCGATTCAGATTGCATTCCTGTTTCTGTTCTACGAAGTGTTTGGCATTGTCACGAACTTTCTGGGTGGTTGGATTGGCTCACAGTTCGGGCTGAAAGTCACCCTATACAGCGGGATTGGGCTTCAGGTGCTTGCCCTGATCATGCTGTCGTTTCTAAACCGTGACTGGGCACAGTGGTTTGCTGTGCTGTATGTCATGACTTCTCAGGCATTCTCAGGGATTGCCAAAGACTTAACCAAAATGAGTTCTAAGAGTGCAATTCGATTGGTCGTACCTCAAGACGCGCAATCCTCACTGTTCAATTGGGTGGCAGTTCTAACCGGATCAAAGAATGCATTGAAGGGCGTGGGGTTCTTTCTAGGAGCCGCACTGCTGGGCACATTCGGATTTGTTACGTCGCTGTGGATCATGGCGATCGGGCTGATCTTGGTCCTGTTTACTGGGGTCATGCTGCCCAGGGGCATGGGCAAAATTAAGGCGAAGGTCAAGTTTACCCAGCTATTTTCCAAGAGCCGTGAGATCAACATTCTGTCGGCAGCGCGTTTCTTTCTGTTTGGCTCCAGAGATGTCTGGTTTGTGGTGGGGCTTCCTGTTTTCTTGCGGAGTGCGCTGGGCTGGTCGTTCTATCAAGCGGGGGGATTTTTAGCCTGCTGGGTGATTGGCTACGGCATTATTCAGTTTCTAGCTCCCACTTTGCTGAGGCGCTTTGGCAACGGTGAACCACCTAAGTCAAAAACCATTCAGTTCTGGACAGGCATTCTCACTGCCGTTCCTGCCAGTATTGCCTTAGCCATGCAGTTGAATGCACCACTCAATGTAACGATCGTGGTAGGACTCATGATCTTTGGCATTGTCTTTGCTTTCAATTCTGCCGTTCACTCCTATCTGGTGCTGGCGTTTACCGACGATGACAAGGTTGCCCTCAATGTCGGCTTCTATTACATGGCAAATTCGGGTGGCCGACTAATCGGCACCGTGCTCTCTGGCTTAATTTATCAGCTTTATGGATTAGTGGGCTGTCTGTGGGTGTCGTCGCTGTTTGTCCTGGCAGCCTGGATGATCTCACTGAAACTGCCTGATCCCCAACCGAGTAAAGCCCTTGCCTGGAAAGCAGGTGACGGCGACTAATCTCTTTCATTTCATCTCATTCGCGGTTGTTCTCATGGCTTCCAAAGGTTCTTCAACGCATTCCCATGCAGTGCAGGCAGGCGGTTCGCTCAGCTTCTTCGAGCGATATCTGACGCTCTGGGTGTTTCTTTGCATTGGCGCAGGAATTTTGCTGGGGCGGCTGTTCCCTAGTGTGGCGATTGCGCTGGATGCAATGAGCATTTATCAGGTTTCAATTCCGATCGCCATCTGCCTGTTTTTCATGATGTATCCGATCATGGTGAAGATCGATTTCTCCCAGGCAGCGCAGGCGGTTCGCACTCCCAAACCCGTGGTTCTAACGCTGGTCGTGAACTGGCTAATTAAACCGTTCACGATGGTTGTCTTTGCCCAGTTCTTTCTCGGCTGGCTCTTCCGCCCGCTGATTGTGGGCACTGAAGTGATTCGAGGCGTAGAAGTGTCGCTGGCAAATTCCTATATTGCAGGAACCATCTTGCTAGGGATCGCACCCTGCACGGCAATGGTGTTGCTGTGGGGCTATCTCTGCTACGGCAATCAGGGACATACGCTGGTGATGGTTGCGGTCAATTCGCTAGCAATGCTGTTTCTCTATGCGCCGCTCGGTCGCTGGCTCCTGGCAGCCAATGATCTGGCTGTGCCTTGGCAAACGATCGCGCTCTCTGTCCTGATTTATGTGGGTCTGCCGCTGATTGCAGGAATGTACTCGCGCTATTGGATTTTTAAACATAAGGGACGGGAATGGTTTGAACGACGGTTTTTGCAATATCTCAGTCCGGTCGCGATCGCCGCGCTGCTGATTACGCTGATTCTGCTCTTTGCCTTCAAAGGGGAACTGATTGTCAATAATCCGCTGCACATTCTGCTGATTGCAGTGCCATTGTTCCTCCAGACCAATTTCATCTTCCTCATCTCTTATGTGGCAGCACAAAAGCTCAAACTGTCTTACGAAGATGCTGCCCCGGCGGCACTAATCGGAGCCAGTAATCACTTTGAGGTGGCGATCGCTACCGCAGTTGTGCTGTTTGGGCTGAATTCGGGTGCGGCTCTGGCAACGGTGGTGGGGGTGCTGATTGAAGTGCCTGTGATGCTGATGCTGGTTGAAATCTGTAAGCGGACTGCAATGTGGTTTCCGCGAGAGCCAGAAAAGGCAACGCTGAGCGACCCGCGCTGTATGAGTCCTTATCGCTAGTTCAAGAGAACTTTTCGTATCTGCGAGATGAGATTCGATCGCCGGTCATTGGGCTTGTTGAATCGATCGAAAAATGTGTTCTACAACAGCAAAACTATGAAAGAGCAAGCAATACAACCGATTGAGGAGAATCTGTGGTGGGTGATTCCCGGTAAATTAGCAGGAGTCCGCCAACCTGTCGGGGAAGAACTCTCCACCCTGCAAGCGGCAGGTATTGGGGCGATCGTCTCGGTTTTTCATGAGCCAGCCAATCTGGAGCGATATCAGCAAGCCGGGATTCCTTTTGTCTGGCTCCCGATTATGATCGATTCGGTTCCTACAGATTCCCAGCTTCAGGAGTTTCTCGATTTTGTTCAGCAGCAAAACGAGGCAGGGCGAGCCGTTGCTGTACATTGCAGCACGGGGAGACATCGAACAGGAACCATGCTGGCTGCTTATCTCATCAAGAATGGTTTGTCTTACTTGGAGGCAATGAAGTCGGTGGTGAGCGCAAATCCTGAAATCGAACTTCCAAGCAATCAATCGGCTTTCCTCCAAGTGCTATAGCCAGTACAACCGAGCAACGATCGCTCTTCCTCACACGGTTCAGAAACATTGGCTCAGTCGGGGTGTTGCAATTTACTGTACCAATGGCAGACGGCGCACAGGAACGATGCTGGCAGCTTTTCTAATTGAAACGGGTCTAACGTTTGATCAGGCAATAGAAGTGATTCTCACCGCTAATTCACAAATTGAATTGCGAGAGGCACGGCTCAATTACCTGAAAGCATTGGCTGGTGAGCGAAGTTCAAAGTAATGCACAACACTAGCAGATTCATTCCTCTCACTGAATTTCACAAATATTGACAAGTTTCAATATTGACGATTATCAATTTAAGGATTAGAGTTGCTCCCATACACCCCTACAGTTCCTTGAGAAGAAGTTGTGACGCTTAGACAAGCAGAGCTAGAACAAAAGACGCAAGAAGTTGGCCGTTGCGGTACGGTTGCGGCTCTCACCCTCTCTGAGGAGCAGGCGCGGCAATATTCGGAATGGTTTAAGGTGCTGGCAGATCCCACCCGGCTGCGAATTCTCAACCTCCTATCCAGGAATGAAGAACCCTTGTGCGTTTGCGATATCGTGGATCGCTTTGATTTAGGTCAGCCCACCATTTCCCATCACCTGAGAATTCTGCGAGACAGTTGCTTTGTGAAAACAGAGCGACGCGCCAATTTCATCTACTACAGCATCAACCGCGAGTGCGTGACAGGGCTTCCTGAAGCTGCTCGGCTGATTATGGGGGGCTAACACGGAAACGAATTGTTCAACAACTGCTTGTCTTGAATATCGAATATCATCAATGTTCGATATAGTGACAAACTCTACTCAAAGTTCAACAAGTTCTATTTAGGAGAAAAATCATGACAATGTTTAAAACTCATGTTGCATTGAAAGCCACGAATCTCGAAAAGTCTGTTGCCTTCTACCAGGCAATGTTCGGTGTTACCCCAGTCAAACATAAAGCGGATTATGCCAAGTTTGATTTAGACAATCCTGCTCTCAATCTCACCCTGAATCTGACCCAGCAAGTTGAGCCACACGGGGCACTCTCGCACTTGGGCGTTCAAGTAGACAGCAGCGAAGCTGTGAAGCAGGCGATCGATCGTTTTAAAGCGGCAGGCTTGGCAACCTTTGAGGAACAGGATACGGACTGTTGCTATGCCTTACAGGACAAGGTTTGGGTAACCGATCCGGACGGCAACCGCTGGGAAATCTTTGTGGTCAAGGTGGCAGACACAGCTTCCGAACAAAATGTGGGTTCATGCAGCACTCGATCGCAAACTCAGCCAGTTAAAACCTGCTGCGCTTAAGCAAAGGGCTGTTCGTCATCCCGTGTGATAAGCCAGAAACCGAATCAGCGGACGGTGATAAACAGCCTTCTACTCTTGCAGTCTGCATATGCCAATTCATCAGATAAGAGCCATCATGAGCAATAAACCTTTCACTAGCCTGATGCGTTTTGGTCCAGCAGACCAGCGGTTTATTAGTGCTTTAGGAGTCGCTCAAATCTGTTCCTGGGGCTCGCTCTATTACAGTTTCCCGCTGCTTGCAGAAGCGATGTCAACTGAGTTTGGCTGGACGAAGACGAGTCTTTACGGGGCAGCAACATTGGGGCTTTTGCTCTCTGGCATTGCAGCTTACCCCGTTGGAGCCGGGATCGATCGAGGCTACGGACGAAGAATTATGTCTCTCAGTTCGCTTCTGGCAGGACTGCTCCTGATAGGCTGGTCGCAAATTTCCAGTTTGATTGCGTTCTACATCATTTTTGCAGGAATTGGCTGCTTGCAGGCAGCGACTCTGTATGAGCCTGCTTTTGCGGTGATTGCAAATCAAATGGGCGGAGACAAAGCTCGGCAGGGGATTACTGCATTAACGCTTTGGGGTGGATTCGCCAGTACCGTTTTCATTCCTCTGACCGAATGGCTACTGGCACAGGTCGGATGGCGTGAAACATTGATGGTATTGGGAACCGTTAATATCGTGATTTGTGCCAGCCTTTATGCAGCAGTGATCCAGCCGAAGCTTGCTCCCCTGCCAGCTTCACTCCTGAAAAAATCATCTGAACTCAACAATCGTCAGACAATAACTTGGGCACTCCAGAACCCTATTTTCTGGGCACTGCTGTTGTCTTTCATGGTTTATGCTGCTGTCTTTTCTGCCTTTACTTTTCACCTTTACCCATTGCTACTGGAGCGGGGGTTGCACTCAGCACAGGTGGTAACCGTTTTAGCAGTCATCGGTCCAGCGCAAGTTGTAGGACGGCTCTGGGTGTGGAAACTTGCTCCACACGCTTCAATTCAGAGGATTGGCTCTTTTGTTGTTGCGTTATTTCCCCTGGTATTTCTAGGAATTGCTTGGCTACCACCAACATTAACTGTTTTGATTAGCATTGCTGTTCTTTATGGGGCAGTCAATGGGGTCATGACGATCGTGAGGGGAGTTGCCATTCCTGAAATGCTAACGCGCCACTCCTATGGCACGATTAACAGTGCCATTATTGCACCATCTCTCGTTGCAAAGGCTTTAGCTCCGGTCGGTATCGCGATGCTTTGGGTAAGAACGGGTGGCTACAATGCAGTTCTGACGGCACTCTTTTTAGCAACCCTGATTTTAGCTGTAGGGTTTTGGATAGCGGTTGTGTTGAGGCAAATCGTTTACCCTGACATTTTTAAATAAAGGGAATTGTTCATGTCTTCAACTCTACTGAAGCTGACTCAACGCTCATTTTCTACCAGTTTTCGGTTGTCACTTTGCTGCTGTTGAACCATGTCATTCAATCACAAGCCCAGAATTCTTTTCTTGTATGGCTCGCTACGTGAACGCTCCTACAGCCGTCTTTTGGCAGAAGAGGCTGCCCGCATTATTGAAGAACTTGGCGCAGAGGTTCGCTTTTTTGATCCTCGTGAACTTCCCATCTATAGCAGCGTTCCTGACACTCATCTCAAAGTGCAGGAGTTACGCGAGTTAAGTTTGTGGTCTGAGGGGCAGGTTTGGTCAAGCCCAGAAATGCACGGTCAGATTACGGGCACTCTGAAAAACCAGCTTGACTGGATTCCCCTTAGTATTGGAGCTGTTCGTCCCACTCAAGGCAGAACACTAGCTGTGATGCAGGTGAGCGGCGGCTCTCAGTCTTTTAATGCCGTTAATACCCTGCGTATTTTGGGTCGCTGGATGCGGATGTTCACAATCCCCAACCAATCATCGGTTGCCAAGGCCTACGAGCAGTTCAATGAGGACGGCACGATGAAAGACTCGCCCTACCGCGATCGCGTGGTAGACGTGATGGAGGAACTCTACAAGTTCACCTTGCTGCTGCGCGATCAGGTGGATTATCTGACCGATCGCTACAGTGAACGTAAGGAAAAGGGCATTCAGGAGTCTATGAGCGACATTGGTAAGACAATCAATGGCGTTAATCTGAGTCAGATGTAATCCCTCTTTTGTTACGTTAATGAGAGTAAATTAAGCTGGAAGAAGCTGCGTTCTACCTGAAAATTGGATGGAGTTACGACAATCTGTTGCAACCGTTGGGTTCATTGATGACTACTGCCTGCGATACCGTTCAATTTTCGCAGATATCCGGTTGTATGAATGCTTCAAGTATTTGCATGCTGGCATTCTCAGCCCGCTGTCGCGCAAGACATTACCAGAGATTGCCAAACTCACAGGACTCAAAGATGGGCAAAGTTTACATCACTTTCTGCGCGATGGGGTGTGGTGCGTTGAGCAAGTCAGAGCGATTCGGTTGCATCTGATTCGACAACAAATCGGGACTCGACCGATTAGCTTATGTATTGATGAAACTGGGGATGCCAAGAAGGGCAACACAACTGACTATGTTGCCAAACAATACATCGGTAATCTGGGCAAAACTGCTAATGGAATAGTCAGTGTGAATGCCTATGCTGTTGTTGATGGCATTACCTATCCCTTGCTGTTCAAGATTTATCAACCTAAATCACGATTGAAAACCAGTGATGAGTACAAGTCAAAACCGCAATTAGCTGTGGAAATCATTCGTGAAATTCAAGCCATGGGATTTGTCATTGAACGGGTGTTAGCTGATAGCTTATATGGTGAAAGTGGCGATGTCACGGGCGTTCTACATCAATTGAAGTTACCTTATATTGTCGCAATTCGCTCTAATCATGGCGTGCTCATGCCCAAAGGACAACGAGTGCGCTACAACCACTGGCGTGCCTACGACCAACCCTTAGCTGAACACCCCACTCAACGTCGCTATATCCGCGAAATCCTCTTCGGAACTCGTCGCTCAGTCCGGTTCTACCAGATTACCAAAGGCAGCACCGATAACCCAGACCAATCCGACAGCTGGTTCATCATGACCAACTTGGTAGGAGACATTATTTTGAGTGTAGGCAGTCAGTACACGTTGAGAACCTGGATTGAGTATGGCTTCAAGCAAGTAAAAAATGAACTGGGCTGGCACGATTATCGCCTAACCGATTATGCCAGTATTGAACGCTGGTGGGAGTTGATCTTCAGTGCTTATCTACTGGTGAGTCTACATGCCGATGAATTTAAGCAACGCCAAGCTTCTCAGGACAATGATGAGACACAACCAGTCCCTTTGCCCTTTAGCAAGCATTGCGATTGGGAGTTGGGAACAACTTGGAAGAGTGCTTTGAATAATTTGCGTTTACTGCTGCAACCCTATTGGTGTTGGGCATGGTTAGAACAATGGTTACATGTCTTTCCAGTGCCTGGACTCAAACGAGCCTTGCATCAGTTAATGGATTGGATGGACACCTTCCAGATTCTTCCAATCCCAGACCTGAAAGCAGCTTGATGGGACTTGAATCTCTTTTCTTCTGCCGTAGTAACAAAAGAGGGGTAATACGGAATCCGGATTGTAAAGTAACACTATTTTATGCCTCCTTCCACCAGTGAAAAAGGGTGTGTTGTCGAATGACTTCTGGCCTGGCTGTAAGGATATTGCAGCGAGATACTAAGGTTTCTTCGAGTGCATCCAAGTTCTCAAACTTGCGATCGACTAAGGGTTCATCGCTCAATTGCCACAAACGTTCAGCAGGTTGTCACTCTGGAGAATAAGACGGGAGGAATTCCAGATGAATGCCTTGGGGGACAACGGCTTGTTTGGCTTAATGCCACCCCGCTCCATCAATCACTAATAAAACCTGCTTGTTGGCTCCTGCCCTGACCGCTTGGGTAAACTCCTGCAACGCTCGATCGAACCAAGGCACCCTGACTCTCGGTAGGATGAACCACTGGGTTAATCCACTCTGAAGACAAACGAAGGCATACAGGTAGAGCGATTGATAGCGATGATGCGCCGTTGCAATAGGGATTGTTTAGCGTAATTGTGCGTCCCATCTCTCCATTCTATAGCGTTACTCTATAGCCGGATTCCTATCACAATCTGAACGATCGAATGCCGCCTTTGTGCTTAAGATACAAAAACTAACTTGCATTCCTTCCATGAACAGGTTCGATAAGTTGTCTTCCGGTGGAGATAGGTGGGGAGCATAAATCCCTGCGTCCTAACTTCACACGCTTTTTAGCTGCCTCGATATGTGCTGTAGGCAAAGGGAGCAGCGAGCAATGGAACATGATAATGAGCGGTGGAGTCAGCAACGCCAAATTGAATGGAAATGCGATCGAGAAAGGGAGGACTTGGTAAGTTCTCTAGCTGCTGGGCAAAATATTCACCGATGCCAAAAACTAGCTCGTAGACCCCGACTTGAAGTTCGTCTTCTGTCAGCAGCGGCGCATCCGTGCGACCATCCTGGTTGGTACGCACTGTTTTTAGTCGGGTCTTTTCACCCGATTCAGGATTGACTCGCCAAAGCTCGATCGCAACATCGATCGCCGGACAGCCGTGGGCTGTATCTAAAACGTGAGTCGAGAGTTTTCCAACCATTGCATTGCAGTCCTTAATCGTGCCTGAATAATTAATTCGGAGCGTTTAATTCGGAGCGTTAAATTTGGAGCGTTAAACCCAAGCGTTAAACCCAACGGTGACGAAAGTTTAGAGTTTCTTGTAGAAAATAAGCGAATTGGAGCAAGGCTGCTTCACCACCCGGTTTACCTACTAACTGCATCCCAATCGGCAAACCAGAGGATGTCCAACCGCAGGGAATCGAGACAGCGGGAAGACCTGTGAGGGAAATGGTATAGGTGATAGTGAGGTAGTCAATAATCGTCTGCATTGGAATACCGTTAATTTCCAAGATTTCAAGCTCTGTATGGAGGTAGGGAGGAATACTGGCAGTAACAGTAGCGAGGATATCGTAGGATTCAAAAAAGCGTAGAAAATTGAGATAAAGGCGATCGCGGTCGGCTTCAGCTTGCAGCAAATCGGCGGCGGAGATACCAATGCCTCGCTCAATGTTCCAGCGAACGCTTTCAGACAGCAAATGGGAATACTTTTCGTAGTGATATTTTTGCTTGTGCAATAAGGTTGCGGCACGGAGGGTTTCAAAGGCAAAGGTCGCCATTGAGCAGTCTGGATGAGCCGCTTTAACGGGTAAATGGGCGGCAATCTGAGCAATTGCCTGCTGGAATACTGCCTCGACTTCAGAATCGATCGTCGCAATGCCGAGCGATGGACTAAAAGCCAACCGGACGGGCGATCGCAGTAAGGATGAAAAATCCGGCATTGTCCAGGCGGAACTGTTCCTCGAAAGCGGATCGCGATCGTCTGCGCCTGCCATCACTGAAAGCATCAGCGCAGCATCTTCAACGGTTCGTGCCAGAATACCATCTGTATCTAGAAAATCCCAAAGCAGCGGCTTCCGACGACGGGGAATGCGTCCGGCAGAGGGGCGAAGTCCAACGATCCCGCAAAAGCTGGCAGGTGTGCGGCATGACCCACCCATATCGGTTCCCTGCGCCAGATAGCTCATTCCGGTACAGACCGCAACGGCTGCCCCCC
Source organism: Leptolyngbya sp. FACHB-711 (assembly GCF_014695615.1). Lineage (NCBI taxonomy): Bacteria > Bacillati > Cyanobacteriota > Cyanophyceae > Leptolyngbyales > Leptolyngbyaceae > Leptolyngbya > Leptolyngbya sp. FACHB-711. The sequence goes on along the minus strand of NZ_JACJOR010000371.1, from coordinate 27,913 downwards.
CGCTTGACCCGCCCGAACTGCGATCGGGGTCATAGGGATTGGCAGTCGGTCCGTACAGCGCATTCGTACAGTGAGTACCCATGCCGAATTCTGGGGTATTCGTTTTGCCAATCAAAATTCCCCCTGCCGTAAGCTTCGCAGTTCCCCGAAGGGGAAATCGCAATCGCGCCACACAAAGTTCATCCTGCTGCGGCACATAGTCCCGATAAAGGGGTGACCCGAAGGTGGTGCGAACATCTGCCGTGGGCGTTAAGTCTTTCACAGTAAAGGGAACGCCGTGTAGTGCCCCAACCCATTCACCCCGATCGATCGCGGCATCTGCTTGAATTGCTTCAGCTTCAGCCCGTTCCCGGCAAAGCGTGATCATTGCCTTGAGGCGATCGTTGAGGCGATCGATTTGCTCAAAGCAAGCACCGACCGCTTCTACGGCACGAATTTGTCGATTGCGAATTGCCTGGGCAAGTTGGGTGGCGGTAAGTTGATGAATCGCAGTCATGATTTAGCGTCATGATTCAGTAAACAAGCGTCCCCAGCCTTTTACAGGGGTGGGATCGACTCCTGCGATTTTAAGGGATTTCCAGACCACTGCTGAGATGGTGTCATAAATGGGGATGCTCAATGCTTGCTCTAGCTCATCTACTAAAGGAGCCGCCCGCAGATTCGTGCAGAAAGTGACGATCGCCTGAGGTCGTTCTGCCGCAGTCCGGTAAATCATCGAGGTAATCTTCTTAGGCGTTACTTCTGAGAAATCAAAGTTGACAGATAAATCGAGGTGCTGCTCGGCGATGCAGTCAAACCCTTCGCGGGCAAAGTTGGCGATAATTCGCTCCTGCACTTCACCCAGATAGGGCGTGACGAGTCCGAGTTGGGTGATTTGACGATTCCGCAAAATTTCAGCAAGTGCCAGCACAGAAGTCGTTGCCGGAATACCCGTCGCGGCGGTAATTTCCTGACAAAGCCGCACATCTGCCTCGAAGCCTAACCAGCCCGCTGACGTTCCATTCCAGGCGATCACATCAACCTGGGCATCTGCCAGCAATTGAGCCGCTTCTAGCAAAGGGGCGTTGTCAAACTGCGCGAGTGCCTGTTCCCGCAGCGAGATTTCCGTGACGCGAAATCGCCCGAAATGAGCCGAGACATTGGGCAACTCGACAACGATTGCACTCGTGATCGGCTCCAGGACGGTGTTAGAAGAAGGGGTGAGCATTCCCAGCAGCACGCGTTTTGTCATCACCTTCATCCACCCCGAAACAGCGAGAATCCCCAGGGCGAAACCTTCAGCGGCAGATGGTAGTGCTGTTCGATTGCATCAATGCCAAATCGAAACGGAACCACATCCAGGAAGGGACGATCGGGCAACGGATATCCAAGCTGACGATAGAACGCGCCCACATGAAAAACTGCCTTGTAGATACCTGGTTCGACCTTCTCTCCCTGAGCTTTTCCATGGGCGATCGGATGGTCTAAAGTCCCCTGGCTCGACAAGATGCCTGAAGCAATCGGTGCGGGTACGCCAAGCTGAAAGATTTCGACCTTCATTCCCGCCGCAGGCAACCCGCGAGTCACATCCACCACATGAACCGAAATTCCACCCGCCATCAGGATTTAACCAGGAATTTAGATAATCCAGAAGCACGCTCCATCAATATCATCAGCAGCGCAGTTGATAGAATCAGCAGACCCGAAATAGCAGCCGCTCGGACATCTAAATCATTTTCAATCATTGACCACATCCGGATGGGCAGTACCTCGGTTCTAGAATCAGATAAGAATAGCGAAACGGTAATATTGTCAAACGAGCTGAGGAACGCCATAAATGCACCTGTGATCACACCTTGTTTAATCAGCGGTAATGTGACATGAAAGAAAGTGTAGATTGGACTTGCACCCAAAACCGTTGACGCTTCACGCAAAGAGTTACCCAGCTGAGCCAAACTGGCGAGCGTGGTGCGAACGACATAGGGAATACAAATCACGACATGACTGATAACGAGTGTGAGAATCGAAAGCCGCCAGCCAATCATGCTAAAAAAAGTCAGCATTCCCAGACCGACCGCAATTCCCGGTAATGCCAGCGGTGACATGACCAGCGCATCCATTGCCGATACCCAGCGGGCACGACTTCCCGCCATTGCAAGAGAAGCGCAAACGCCCAGAACGACACAGAGCAGGGTTGCCCACAGCGCGATTTGAAAACTGGTGACGGCTGCCGACCAGAGTTCGGGATAGTCAAACAACGCCAAATACCATTGCAGCGAAAAACTGGGCGGCGGAAACCGCAGCGTTGGGGCAGAACTGAAGGACGCAATCAGGACAATCAGGGTCGGCAGGGTGAGCATCAGCAGACTAAAGGCAGCAATGCCGCCCATCACCCAGTTAAACGAAAGCCGATCGATTTGAGGCGATGGGTGAGAGGACGATCGCGCTGATGCAGTTTTGGAAGCAGCAATTGACATCATTAGCTCCTAGTTGACTCCTAGTTGACTCCTAGCGAATATAGGCACGGCTCTTTTGACCGAGTGCACTGAGTCCCACCACCACCGCTAGCACGACCGCCAGCAAAATCGCAGAAACGGCAGCCGCAAACGGACCATTCAGCAAGACGACCGCCTGCTGATAGATCAGCGTCGGCATAAACATCACCTGACCACCCCCAATAATCGAAGGCGTGACAAACGAACTGACCGTAATTGCAAATACCAGCAGACAACCAGAGACCACGCCCGGTAACGTCAGCGGAAAAATGATCTTCCAGAAAGTGCGCCAGGCTCCGCCCCCCAAACTTGTTGAAGCAGCCGCCAAGCGTGGATCAACCTGCGAGAGAGAAGCGGCGATCGGCAGAATCATCAAGGGAAGCTGAATTTGGGTCATGGCGATCGCTACCCCATGATGCGTAAACAGCAGTTTGATTGGCTCTGAAATTAATCCCAAACTCTGCAAGAACGAATTCACCAATCCCTGCTTGCCTAGAATTACAACCCAGCCAAACGTTCGCACTACAGCACTAGTTAGAAGTGGCAGCAGAATCAAAAACGTCAGAATTCCTTTCCAGGCAGCAGGAGCATTGACAAACACATAAGCGACGGGATAGCCCAGAATTAAACAGCCCAACGTCACCTGAATGCCAAGCCAAACCGTGTCGCGCAAAACTTTCAGGTTCACCGGATCGCTGAAGAATTCGCCGTACTGCCCCAGGCTAAAGCCCGGCATGCCCGCAGCCTGCTGAAAGCTAGAAGCCAGTAAAACCGCAAGCGGTACGACGTAAAACAAATGCAGAAAGATTGCCAGCGGCAGAGCCAATTGCCCTTCGCGCCGCGCAAATAACCGCGCAAATCCCTTGGCAGCCATAATGAAACCCTCTTAAGCTTGAACCGTTTTATCGAATCGTCCGACCCACTCGGTCCGCTGTTTGTTAATTGTTGCCCAATCTAAAAGCTCCAGTTTGGGCAGAATTTCGTCTAGGCTGTTGCCAAGTTTCTGAGCAATGTCAGCGGGAATAGGCACGTTTTTGTTCGTAGGCAGGACATAGCTCATTTCGGTCATCTTGGTCTGAACATCGGTGCTAATTGCTGTGTCAATATAGGCAGCAGCCAGATCGACACTGGTATTGGGATTTTTGACAATGCTCATCGTCGGAGTCAGAGCAAAGCCGCCTTCCTTCGGCATAATCCAGTCAATGTCCACGCCTTTTGACTGGAGCAGTTTGACGCTGTTTAAGTCATGTGGTGCAATGTCGATCTCTCCCTGTTGAAAGAGCGTGATCAGTGCCCCAGCATTGGCAACTACTCCCGCCAGATTCGGCACTAGCTTTTCTAGCTGAACAAATGCCGGGTCAAGATTTTCAGCACTGCCGCCGTTCATTTTGGCAATTTTTTGCATAAAGCCGATCGTGTGGTTGTTCTTCATGGCCATCAGTGCAACCCGACCCTTATATTTGGCATCCCATAAATCTGCCCAGGAAACCGGGGGTGTTGTAATCACCTTGGGATTATAGGCAATGCCCACTGCCTGAACTCCAATCAACGGTCCCCAGGTATCCTGACTTTTGAACCGCTCGGCTAAATCCCCGTAGTTCTTGAGCTGATCGATCGGCAGTTTTTGAAATAGTTCTTCCTTCGGTGCGCCATCAAACACGCCATAGTCCAAAGACACCACATCAAAAGGCGGGCTGCCAGGAGAAGCTGTCAGCTTGGCAATTTGATCGGCAGACACCAGCGGCACTAAAGAAGTTTCTGCATTCGTAGCCGCATTGAATTGAGGCACAACGACTGTGCGGTTAAATTGCTCCCACGATCCGGGTAGCGTTGTAGCGATGAGCTTGCCGCCTGCCGTACTGGCTGCCGTACTGCTTGTGGTGTCAGGAGCTGAGCCTGTCGTACAGCCTTTCAGCACCCAGCCTGCCCCAGTAAACAAAGTGGCTCCCAGCATCGCTCGGCGGGTCATGCGAACGATTTCATGATTTGACATAAAAGTTTCCTTAAGTGGATTGAACTGCAATGACAAAAGAATCAACCCAAAAAGATTAAACCGTTACCTCCTTGTTGAATCGCTCAATCCACTCCGATCGATTCTTGCTAATCGTTGTCCAATCCTGGTAGATGTACTTTTCATAGTCATTGAATGTTTTGGCGACTTTTTCTGCCAGAATTCCTGTCAGTGGCGCGTTTTTGTTCACAGGCGCAATGAAGTAGGGTTCACTTGCCATTGCCGTTTGCACCTCAGTGCTGAGGGCGGCATCAATATAAGCGATTGCCAAATCCGCATTGGAGACCGGATTCTTGACAACGTGCATCGAAGCCCCAAACGCATAGCTACCTTCTTTGGGAATCGTCCAGTCTACATCTACGCCTTTGCTTTGCAGAAGGGCAATACTGCTGAGGTTGTGCGGCGCAATATCAATCTCGCCCTGCTGAAATAGCGTGCCCAGCGCACCCAGGTTCGGCGCGATCGCACCCACATTGGGCAAAAGTTCCTTTACTGCTTTGAACGCAGGCTCCAGATCTGCCTCGCTGCCACCGTGCATTTTGGCAATTTCCACCATCCAGCCTGTGCCTAGGGTGCTGCTCATGTTGGTAATTCCAACGCGCCCTTTGTATTCTGGCTTCCAGAGATCAGCCCAGGAGGTTGGAGGAGTGGTGATTTTCTTCGGGTTATAGGCAATGCCAACAAACTGAAGCCCAATAACGGGTCCCCAGTCGCCATCTCCCGACTTTTGATAGCGTGGCAGTACATCAGCAAAGTTTTTGCTTTTATCTGCTGGAAATGCCCGTAAAATTTGATCTTTCGGAGCAGTAATCAGCGGACCTGGATCGAGAATTGCCACATCGAACGGTGAATTATTTGCGCCCGCAGCCTGCAATCGCGCCACCTGATCCACAGCAAACATGGGAACCAGAGTAACCTCTGCCCCGGTTGCTTTCTTAAAAGCAGGAACTAAGATTTTGCGGTGAGCATCTTCCCAGTTCCCCTGATAAGTTGCTGCTACCAAGCGACCACCCGAACTTCCTTCATCGCCTTCTGCCTGGGTCTGATTTGCACAGGAATTCAAACCTGCGATCGCCAAGCCAGCCCCGAAGCTTGCGCCTAAAAAAGTCCGGCGTTTCATACCATAATCCATAATTTGAAGAACTCCTGAAAGCGGATGTAAAAAGAGATTGCGGAACAAAGGTGAACAATGGCTTGAATTTCCGGCTGAAAATCAGACTGAAAAACTAAATCTGCTCTCACGTCCCCTTTAACTGCTTTATCAATCAACGCCAACAATGAAACTCATGGAAATCAACGAATGAATGGCGAATGAATAGCAATGCAGCGAATAAGTAGCCATGCAGATGAATAACACTGCAAAACGAAAGTCAAAAGAAACAGAAATACAAACACAAAACGCTAGCTGACAGTTGGGAACAGCGAACAGGCGTGGGGAGAAGCGAGTTCCAGATAGATTTGCTGCCCCTTTTCCAGCAAACGAGTTCCCGGAACCCGAGGCTGCGTCACTTTCACTTTGGTATCCGGCGAGACTTGCACCTCGTAGGCAGTCACCGCTCCCAGGGGCAAACACATCTCCACCGTACTGGACAAGCTATAGACGGTCGGCTGGGCTTGAATTCGCAGGTTTTCCGGTCGGACTGCGAGCAGCAGATCGCTAGCTGGTTGAATTGGCGTTTGGCTTGCCACTTGCAGATGTCCTCCTCCGGGAACCTGCACCACATAGTCTGAGGTCTCCCGTCCTACCAGCGTTACAGGCAGCAAATTACAGGTTCCGACAAAGGTGCTGACGAATTTTGTCGCAGGCTGATCGTAGATTTGACTGGGTGTATCAAACTGGTGAATTTCGCCCTGGGACATGACCGCAATTCGATCGGACATACTCATCGCTTCTTCCTGGTCATGCGTCACCAGAATCGCCGTTACGCCTTGCTTGCTCAACAGTCGCCGAATCTCGATTTGCATATCTAGCCGTAGATTTTTGTCTAGGGCACTGAACGGTTCATCGAGCAGCATTAGCTTTGGTTCAACTGCCAGGGCACGGGCGATCGCCACCCGCTGCTGCTGTCCACCTGATAGCTCGCTGGGATAACGTTTTGCCAGATGCCCAAGCTGCACCAGTTCCAGCATTTCTCCCACTTTGCTGTTGACGCTGGCGTTCGGCATCCGTTTCGCTCTCAAGCCATAGGCAATATTGTCCCAAACGGTCATGTGCGGAAACAGGGCGTAGTTCTGAAACACAATCCCGACTCCCCGCTGACTCGCTGAGAGCGTTTCCACCGATCGCCCATCCAGCAAAATTTTGCCAGAACTGGGTTTAAGGAAGCCGGAGATAATTCGCAGCAGCGTTGTTTTGCCGCAGCCACTCGGTCCCAGCAGCGAGACAAATTCACCGGGCTGGATATTCAAATTAATATCTTTTAACGCGACCATTTCACCAAAACGATGCACGATCTGCTCAAGCACAAGACTGTTTCCCGAATCAATTTCGGATACTAGGGCAGACGTATCAACCGATCGAACCTGCTCAACTGACTTCATGCGCTTCATCCTTATTAGGCGGGAATAAATATTAGGCAGGAATGAACTGCCGCTTGCTTTGCCAAATCTCCATCTCTATTGATAGAGCAATTGATAGAGCAATTGATAGAGCAATCAAAATACTCTGATTGAACTAATTTGATTGAACTAATCTGATTGAACTAATAGCGTTACTACTATGCTGTAATCTTTAATTAATCAATGTACTGGATGCACAAAGTGAAAGAGTATCGTAAGAAACAAAGTTGTCGATTCAAGGTGAATCAACTAGCGAATTAGTTTCAAAAACTGCCAAAAACTACCAAATTGTATAATTTAGCAAGGAAACCATAAGAAGTTTGAGCCAGTCTCGCTGCAAATTCTAAATTATTAAGTTATCTGTCCTTGAGGCTAATATTGTTTGCTCCCGTAATTAAAGCAACTTTTTCGTTCGCATCCATCTACATATTCTCTATTTTGTTGCGCAAGTAATTTATTGTTTAGTTTTTGGAATTGTCAGAAATTTTATGATTAATTCTTCATCGTTTTATCTTTTGCAGCTGCAATCGAAGTGCTTTCATCCTACAAACTCGATCGAGCTTTTCAAATGTCTAAATCTATCTAGTAATTGCCTAATTCTCTACTAAGGCGATCGTTTAGAGAAGTTCTATAATCGTCAGAAGTAAGGCATTGAGTCAATCGAGTCTTTACCATGATCGAAATCTCTAACCCTGACATCATCGCGGAGCAGTGCCAGGAACTGGCAACACGGGTGATGCGGTATACCGAGGACAGTGGTATCCATCCGGCTGCGATCGAGCAATTGTACCTGATACGATCGGATGCAGTGTTGACCGGATTTCACAGTATCAATGAGCTGATGCTTGCGATCGTCGTGCAAGGTCAAAAAGAGGCGTTATTGGGTGAGGAAGCATATCAATATGGCGCAATGCAATATCTTGCTGCTTCGGTTGATTTACCGTTGAGCGGATGGGTGGTTGAGGCGACACCCAACAAGCCGTTTTTAGGGCTGAAGCTGAGCTTAGACCCGACGCGGGACGTTGAACGGCTGCGAACGACTTCGTCGCCCGAAGTGCGCCCGGCTTAACAGCCAAATCTAAGCCTGCAAAGAATTAGCTCTTATTCGGCAACTGGCTCAAGTCTTGTGTTCTATTCAGCCTTCCACATTGGCTTTCCACATCAGCCTTCCATAAGATGGGTATCACAAGTGGCCATACCCAATCTTAGTCTCCAGGATACTTTGATGAACCGAAAACGCCTTCTCGGATTCTTAAGCGGAATAGTTGCAGCACTGCTGCTGGCAATTACTCCTTCGGGAAATTTCGCAGTAAACGGCATTCGGACGATCATGCTTGCTCCAGCCCAGGTTCAATCTACAACGCTTTTGATTGCCGCTGCAGCCAGCTTGCAAAATGCCCTTGAAGAACTCGATCCTATCTTTGAAGCAGCCGATCGCGGCATTACCGTCAACTATAACTTTGCCGCTTCAGGACCGCTTCAGCAGCAGATTGAGCAGGGCGCACCCGTTGACTTATTTATTTCGGCTGCAAGCCGTCAGATGGATGCTTTACAACAGAAAAATTTGATTGTAACCAATACCCGTCGCAATCTGCTTACAAATGATTTGGTGCTGGTTGCCCCCAGCAATTCGACGCTGGGACTAACGAGTTTTCGGCAATTGATCAATTCCAATGTCAGAAGAATTTCGGTGGGCGAACCTCGCAGCGTTCCAGCTGGAACCTACGCCCAGGAAATGTTTACAAACCTGGGAATTTTAGAGCAGCTTCGTCCTAAATTTGTCTACGGCAACTCCGTTCGCAGCGTTTTGGGAACCGTTGAAAGCGGCAACGCAGATGCAGGCATAGTCTACAGAACGGACGCGAGAATTACCAATCAGGTCAAACAGGTGGCAGCCGCCCCGAATCGCCTCCACTCCCCGATCGTCTATCCGATCGCCGTAATTTCCGCCAGCCGAAACCAGCAGGCAGCTCAGACGTATGAGCAATTTTTGAGCAGCAGTCAAGCGCAAGCTATCTTTAGACGCTATGGCTTTGGAATTGCCCGTTAGAAGAGGGAGTGAATAGTTTAGCAGGGTGCAGAGGTGAAACCTACCCCAAGGGAAGCACAGCCTCTACAGCCTCTGTCTTATCTCTACTGCTCTGCCCCTTCACTGATTTGCCCTTCCACCCCTCACCTCTTTATGACCCCCGACTTCTCTCCACTGTGGATCTCACTCAAAACCGCCGGGCTTGCCACGATCGCCACTTTCTTTACAGGGCTGGCAGCTGCCTACTGGATGTTAGGCTATCGGGGACGGTGGAAGTCTGTAATTGAGGGAATCTTTGTCGCGCCGCTCATTCTGCCGCCCACTGTAGTCGGTTTTTTGCTGCTGCTGTTGTTGGGTCGTAATGGTCTGCTTGGCCAGTGGATGGCTGGATTTGATTTCACGATCGTCTTTACCTGGTACGCTGCTGTGATCACTGCGACCGTCGTGGCGTTTCCCCTAATGTACAAAACGGCATTGGGAGCATTTGAACAGGTTGATAGCAGCCTGTTGCAAGTGGCCCAAACCTTGGGGGCATCCAAAGGGCGAATTTTCTGGCAAATCCTGCTGCCACTCTCGGTTCCAGGTATTTTAGCTGGGACCACACTGGCATTTGCGCGAGCATTGGGGGAGTTTGGCGCAACCCTGATGCTGGCAGGCAATATTCCCGGTCGAACGCAAACAATTCCGATGGCAATCTTCTTTGCGGTGGAAGCAGGCGCAATGGAAGAAGCGTGGCTATGGGTGATTGTGATAATGACGATCTCGCTGTCAGGGATTATTGTGGTCAACCGATGGCAGAAACAGCACGAGCGTAAAATTCAGAAAAATTCCTTTGGAGTTGTGGAAGCGAATGAACCCGTGAACGGCAGAAGCGATCGAATTGGTAATTCTCCTGCTGTGCCGCTGACCCATTCGCTGCTGTTGAATACAGAGCAGGGATTGCTGGTTAACATCCAGAAACAGCTTGCAAACTTCACCTTGGACACGGCTTTTGCAGCCCACGGAGAAACGTTAGGGCTCCTCGGTGGCTCTGGTTCCGGCAAGAGCATGACGCTGCGCTGTATTGCGGGGGTCGAAACACCAACCCAAGGACGAATTGTTTTGAATGGGCAAACGCTGTTCGATTCAGCTCAGCGAATTAATATCCCCAGCCATCAACGCAGAGTCAGCCTGGTATTTCAAAACTATGCGCTATTTCCTCACATGACCGTTGCCCAGAATATCGCTTTTGGGTTGCAGCGTTTACCTAAAGTCCTGCGATCGCAGCGAGTTAATCAGCAGCTTGCCCTGGTGCAGTTACAGGGATTAGGCGATCGCTATCCGCATCAGCTTTCGGGGGGACAACAGCAGCGAGTTGCGCTGGCGCGGGCACTGGCAACCGAACCAGAAGCGTTATTGCTGGATGAACCGTTTTCAGCACTGGATACCTACCTCCGCAGCCAGCTTGAGCGGCAGCTCGTCGAAACCCTGTCTACCTATTCTGGGGTGACGCTTTTTGTCACGCACAATTTAGAGGAAGCCTATCGAGTGTGTGAAAAGCTGCTGGTGATGTCTGGCGGCAGGGCGATCGCCTATGACTCGAAACACCAGATTTTTGAGCATCCTCGCACGGTGCGCGTAGCCCAGCTCACCGGATGTAAAAACTTTTCCCGGGCTGCCGTCGCTGGATCAGATGCAATCGAGGCGATCGATTGGGGCGTGACGCTGCAAACCGTGGAAGCCATTCCCGATAACCTTACCGATGTCGGAATTCGTGCCCATCAAATTCGTATCACGACGCATCCTGAAGCAGGCAAAACAAACACTTTTCCCGCTTGGGTAACTTCCACCAGTGAAACGCCTCACCGAATCACCCTGTTCCTCAAGCTAAATGCTGCGCCCAAAGACTTACAGGACTATCATCTGCAAGCGGAATTGTTTAAGGATAAGTGGCGGGCGATTAAGGATCATCCTTTTCCCTGGTATGTTCAATTTGACCCCCTGAGCCTCATTTTGATGGCTGACTTGAAACAAAGTGTCTCAATGCTGCCAACTCAGCGAAAATGGGTGAATGAGTAGCAGAATGGAACCGGACATGATTCAGGATAGAACCGGGCTTGATTCAGGATAGTCTGCTAAATACACCAAAGCTTTAAACCGTAGTTCAACCAGTTGGTCATACAAGGGATTGAGTTTGCACAAAGGGGGAATGTGAACCAAAGGGCGATCGAAGAACTTGATGGTTCGTTCAAAAGGACACTGCGCCGGAATGACTTTGCATATCCAGTGCGCCATCTCATGATTGCGGATTTCAACCGATTCGAGTTGTTGACGGAGTGCAGCGAGAAGATTGAGGTGGTTGATTGTGAAGCGTTTCATATTGATGTTCCTCCAGAGCACTGTGAGTCGTTGGGATAACTTGAAGTCTGTTTCTTGCTATCTGAATCTAAATTAGCGAGGGAAGCGTTCCGAAAGCGTTCTCAAAACGTTCCGACCCTGATCAACTCACACGACTCTGTGATTTCTGGCATTCTGTAACTTCTGGCGCAGAGTTTCTCAACAGGAATCGATGGCTCGGCTTTAGGTCGGCAAGCGACTCGTACCCATTCAAACCGCAGCCTGAGATTAAAGGCATTGCTGAATGGAAATCGGATTTGCGGATAGGGAGTTTTGCGCTAGTGGTCGTTTGCAAATCACCCTTACAGAATTCACCTGTCGGAGCAGCAATGCCAGCTTAAAACGCCAGATTAAAATTATTCAGAAACTACAAGCAACGGGAGAAACTTGCGAATTAATCCGATCGCCACAGCAGGAAGTTCCAGGTGGGGGGTGAGCCTGGTGTCGTCTACAGATTGAAAGGTGCGAATTGCAGATGGGTTAAGTTTGGCAAAACGCTGTCCTAATTCAGGGCTGGTGTACTCGGTCGGCATTCCGTAGATCAAAGCGGTGGGTGTCACGAGCTGGGGAATGAACTGTGCCAAATCAAAACTCAAATCGCCGCGTACAAACGCCAGTGCCGCATATTCTGCATTGGGCTGCTGAGCAGACTGGAGGTAAGCTTCGACAATTTCTGGATAAACCCGATCGCTTTTGCCAAATTGCCGCTGTTCTAGAAAACTGCGAATTCCAAACGCGGTCGCAACCCCTGCACTGTAGAAGAGGCGATCGAGGAGCGGCGTTTTAATAAGTTGGGCAAAGAAATTGTCTTGATAGTTCTGCTCAAAATCATTCAATCCCGCTGCCGTCACCAGGATCAGGGATTTGAACAAATCGGGATGTTGCACCGCAGCCCGTACCGTAAACGCAGCCGTTAAACCCGATGCAATCACCGTGATCGGCTCAGTGCAACTCTGTTTGATAAACTCCACGATCGTTTGCACATAATCCTCAACGCGATAATTGCGAGCCGGATGATCAGAACGTCCCCAGCCAATCAAATCAGGTGCGAGAATCCGGTAGTCTGCGGCAAAAGCAGGATACACTTTTGACCATTCATAGGCAGAGGAACCGCCGCCGAGCGCATGAAGAAATACCAGCGTTTCTGGGTTAGTATTCCCTGTGTTCCACAGCTTGTCCTCAGCTGTGTAATACGCGATTTTTCCCAGAGAAGTGACGATCGATTGCTGGCCAAAACCCATTGGTATAAACATCGTTTGAGCCTCTGATAAATGAGCATCTAATCTTTGAGCGGCTCATGTCCCCAGTTTTTCAGCGAGGATCGCCAGCGAGTAGGTTCAATCTTGCCAGACGGTTTTTGCGCCGAGAGACGATGAATATAGCCCATGACACGACGCACCTGGTGATTATCCAGTGTTATCCATATGATGTGCCATGCTACTTCTCTTCTGCCTTCTTAACGTCTTTCCGATGGCGGAGCACAGTGCTATCCCCAAGCCCTTAACGTGTTAAAGACGGATTGAATTTAAGAAAATCGCGATCGTGGTTTAGCTGCTGCTAAAGGAAAAAAGGTTTGCGTTTGAGTTAATCGATCGAGGAATTTGCGTCAATGCAGTGAGTTCAGGTTCACAGACATTTATTGCTGAGATGGATTGCTAAATTGATTGCTGAGAAAAGGCATATTTTCAGGGAATGCGGCAAAGCCAGTCATTGAAGCGATAAGACTCTGAACGTGGTAGAAGCTCCCTGGTTGCTGTCGCGCTACTGAGTGAAGGTGGTAGCGATCGAATTTCTAATGCAGGATCGAAGTTAGCGCTTGATGAAAACCTGAGTGAAATAGAATTCGCCCTGATTATTTTGAGCGACTCCAACTCCAGTCAGGTTGTAGTCCCCCATAATGTTTTGAAAATGCCCCGGACTCTTGAGCCATCCATTCACGATTTGAGCCGTCGGATTGCTGAAGCCTTGATTGAAGGCAACATTTTCGGCTGAGGCACGCAAAGGAATCGAGTTTCTAATCGTTAGCACCCGGCTGCTAAAACCGTCATGACTTAAAGCACGGAGATCTGCCATCGATTGGCTGTGCTGCCTAGCCTGTTGGGTAATTGTGCTGTTCAACCTCATCGAAGATAACCCTTGCTGCTGGCGATACTGGTTAATCTTCTGGAAGACCGATCGCTCTAAGGTTGCTAAAGCTGTAGAGGCGGCTCGCTTGATACTCCGAGGAAACGTCTGAGGAAGCGCGTACCTCTCCGCCGAAAGTCCTCCGAACTCGCTTGCTCCACCAGAGCGAACAGGCTGGAAATCGAGCGACCGCTTCGTAGATCCTCCTAAAGATAGTGGTGATCGAGTTGTAGAACGCGACATGCTATTCATGTAGAACTACCTCCAAGCAGGTCTAGATTGCAGCCTCTACACTACTAGGCTTTATCGGAGGTGGATGTGACAGCGATCGATGACGAATGCTGCGAAATGTGTTGGCGGTACAAAAATCGATCGTTTTTGATTGAAAAACAGGACTTGTTGCACAATGCAGCAAGACGCTCCTTTCCAGCCAGATTGGGCAAAAAGCAAAGCAAACCGCGCGTACGGACGTAATTTTGCGGAGATTTGCGATCGTTTGGGCGAAAATCTCCTTTGTTGCAGGCTTTCTGATGCGATGATCAGGCTGTCCGGCTAACTAAAATCCTGCTTAAGCGTCGTTTGGAAATCGATCTATTGGAATTATCAGAATCCGTTATTGAAATCATCAGAATTGATTAATAGTTCTTCCCCTGCTCATCCACAAAGCACCACAGCCATTGTTCCCCCAGCTCTGCCGAACTAATTACAGAATGTCCCGTTTCCTTGTAGTGATGACGGGCGTGCTGATTCTTAGAGGAATCACAGCACAGCATCTTCCCGCAGGTCTGGCAAATTCGCAAATGAACCCACCGATCGCCTACCCGAACGCACTCCTCGCACTGAAAGGTAGGATAGTTAGATTTTAGGATCAGGTTTTCTACAGTCAATTCATTCAAATGTTGACAGGGCATTGGATTACCGGGGGGTAGATAAGTTAAGAGCGTATCTTCAATCTTGTTCACCCATGATAGTCTCATCGTGCAGGATAGAGACACTCTATTTATGTTTTTGCGACACAGCCCAATGGCTTGCTGCGCTATTTCCTTTAAATAATGTATAAAAATAAAAATACCGAATCGAAATCCTTCAGCTGTGATCTCAATCAATGGCCTCCACTGACTTCGATCAGTGATCTCAATCAGTGCCCTTTCCGGAAGGTTGACTGACACACTGGAATCAGATGATCATCTAGGAGGATGTTTAAACAGTCGCAAGTGTCCTACATCGCCCCGCTATTTCCCTTTCTGGTTCCCCATCTGGGTGCATTTTGAATCCCTAAAGCGAGCGATGTTCTCCCCGAGCCTGGAGGTTCAGGGGGCAATTTGGGCGATAGCCACAACTTTTCAAACGTCCTCTACGTCCTATTTCTAGTTGTCGCGATCGATTCGGCGTAAGTCAAAAAATTACTGTTATGTCAAACCAGAACAGCGGACAGTGGCAGGCTGGGGACACAATCCTGGATCTGTATCGGGTCATCGGAATTCTGTATCAGGATGAGTTTGGCGAGGTCTACCGGGCGCGGCATCTGGGCTGGAATGTCGATTTGTCAATTCATCGTCTCAAGCCGAGGGCGATCGCAGCGATCGGTGGAATCGAAGCCTTGAAGCAAACCGCCGATGCCTGGGTAGGCTTGGGGCTGCATCCCCATGTGGCAAACGCCTACTATCTGCGGTGGGTGAATGAGCCGTCCGGTGAGCAGCCATTGGTGTTTACCGAGTTTGGGAGTGACGGAACCCTGCATCAGTGGATTCAAAATTGGCGGCTTTACGAGCAGAGCGCACTGCTTCGTCGCATTCTAGACATCGCCATTCAGCTTGCCTGGGGACTGCAAACCCTGCACGATCAGGGCTTAATCCACCGAAATCTAACCCCTGCAACCGTCTTAATGGCTGGCGATGGCATTGCCAAGATCACTCAGGTTGGGCTAGCCGAGGCTCCCCCAGGTTATCAATCGCCCGAACAGATCAATCAGACTGACTTAACTTCCCAAACTGACCTCTGGGGTTGGGGGTTGACGCTGCTGGAAATGTTTACAGGTAAACCCATTGGGTCGTCGAGTCTGGGGGCAGTTCAGGTGCTCGATCGCTATCTAGAAGGCATGACCTCTGGCATTCCCCGGATGCCTGCGCCCGTAGCAGAACTGCTGCGTCGATGCTTCCAGAATGCTCCAGATCTGCGTCCTGGGAGCCTGCGGGAGGTCGCCAATCAGATGCAAGCAATTTACCAAACGGTGACAGGGACACTCTACCCGCGTCAAGAGCCGTCTCCGTTGCGAAGTGCCGATTCGTACAACAACTGGGCACTGGCACTGGTGGATCTGGGTCAGGGCGCAGAAGCCCTTCAGCGTTGGGACGAAGCCCTCACCCTTCAGCCGCAGCACCTCAATTCAATCTACAACCGGGGAATAATGCTTTGGCGATCGGGCAAAATAAGCGATCGCGATTTGCTGAACCAGCTCGAAGCGAACCGTCCTTCTCCTGAAGATGGGCACAGCAAGTATTTTCTGGGGTTAGTGCATTGGGAGCGGGGCGACTATGACACTGCACTTCGGCTCCTAGAAGAAGTTCAGGCGCAGGGCATCCACACGGATACTTTATCGCCGCTGCTGGCACAACTCCGGGAAAAATGTCCCCAGGCGAAGCAGCTATTGCCAGAGTTTCGCGATCGCGTTATGGAATACCAGCAAGGCACTAGTCGTTGGGTATCGTCGATCGCACTGAGTCCCACCGGACTGTATGCGGTATCGGGCGGCTCGGATCGCCTGATTCGGATCTGGGAGGTTCCCAGCGGTCGCTGCGTTTGTACCTTTCGGAGACACCGAGGACAGGTGACTGCCGTATCGCTTAATTCCGACGGTAGCCAGCTTTTATCGGGCAGCGAAGACCAAACAATCAAACTTTGGAATATTGCTTCTAATAGCCTTCAGTTCACGTTTGGCGGGGTCGAACGCGTTCGCTTTCGGGATAAAATTCGTCGCCTGTTGAATCCATCGCCGCCTACTAGCAGCAGCAATGGGCACAAAGGTACGATACGGGCGATTGCCTTTAGCCCCGATCGACGCAACATTTTGTCGGGTGCAGATGATTCAGCTCTGAAGCTTTGGGATGTAAACTCGGGCAGATGCCTGCAAACGCTACGGGGGCACCGGGCGCGGGTGTTTGCGGTGGCGTTTGATCCAACCGGACGCGAAGCTATTTCTGCCAGCAATGACCAAACGATTAAACTCTGGAATCTGACAACGGGGCAGGTGCTTCAGACGTTGAAGGGACATCAGCAGCTCACAGCGATTGCCCTTAGTTCTAGTGGACGCTATGTGCTGGCAGGCGATACCTCGATCAAGCTGTGGGATCTCTCGACGGGGCAGGTGGTGCGAACGTTTGACGACCCAGGGGTGCAGGCGATCGCCTTTAGTCCCAACGAGCGATATCTCTTGTCAGGCAGCCAGGATGGGCGACTGCGAATTTGGGAGGTCGAGTCGGGGCGATGTCTGCGGACCTTTGAACCGCATGAATCGGAAATTTACGCGATCGCGCTCAGTTCGGACGGTCGCTATGCCTTGTCTACGGATCGCGACAGCCTGAAGCTCTGGGCAGTTCACCTGAATGCCCCCGCTGATTTTGCCCCTCTGTCGCTGTCGCAAATGTTGCCTGCGGCGGTAGTTCTGACGGGCGATCGTCGCTATGAGGAGGAAATTACCCAGGCGGAGTCAGCTCTGAAACGCGGCGATGCCCCTGCGGCAGCTCAGCATTTGCGCGCAGCACGCTCCGGCTACCCACGGGGCATAGAAGCAGTGCAGGCATGGTTAAAGCTTTATTTCGACTTACCGCGCCAATCTCTCCGCGAGATCTGGGAGCAGACAACCCTGGACGGGCACACGGCTTCAGTACGGGCAGTTGCCTTTCAACCCAATGGACAGTCCATCCTTTCTAGCAGTGTCAATCGCACCCTTAAACGCTGGGATGTAGAAACGGAACGCTGTCTGCTCAACTTTGAAGGACATCAGAGTATTGCAGAGGCGATCGCCCTCAGTTCAGACGGAACCCAGATGCTATCGGGCAACGCCGATGGAACAGTGACGCTCTGGGATGTCAACTCAGGCGAAAGACTCCGAACGCTGACCGGACATCAGGGCACAGTGCGGGCGGTTGCCTTTCATCCTCAGGGACGCTATGCCGTGTCAGGCAGTGACGATCGCACGGTGAGACTTTGGGACACCGCAACCGGACGCTGTCTGCGAACCTTGACCTACCACACCGATCGCGTCACCGCAGTGGCAGTTAGTGCGGACGGACAATCGCTGCTGTCAGGTGGGGCGGATAAAACCGTAGTTTTGGCGGAATTGGCAACCGGTGAAGTGCTGCGAACCCTGGAGGGACATCGTGCGATCGTGTCTTCTGTCGCGATTGGTCCCGATGGACGAATGGCACTGTCAGGCAGCGATGATTGGACGCTGAAGCTGTGGAACCTGGCAACTGGAGACTGTGTGCGAACGCTGAGCGGACATATTGAGGCAGTGAAATCAGTTGCCTTTAGCCCTGATGGTCGCTTTGCCGCATCGGGCAGTGACGATCGCACGGTGAAACTGTGGAACCTGGCAACCGGAGACGCTGTACAAACGTTGACCGGGCATACGGAAAGGGTTCAGTCGGTCACCTTTAGTCCTGATAGTCGCTTTGTCGCATCGGGCAGTGACGATCGCACAATAAAACTGTGGCTACTGGACTGGGAATTGAACAATCGATCGCCTGCCGATTGGGACGAGGGCGCAAGTCCTTATCTAGATATCTTCTTGAGGCTACATACGCCGCCTCGTGCGACGCTGCCCGATTTGCGCGAACCCAGTCCCGAAGACGTTAGGCAAGCCCTCACCCCGTATGGAACGCCTGCCTGGGGAGAAGCCGACTTTAACCAGTTGATGCGGCTACTTCAGCAGGTGGGCTATGGCTGGCTGCGGCCAGAGGGGGTTCGCGAGCAGTTAACAAGCCGCACTCGATCTGCCACTGTATCTGCTTCACCGGCGGCTTTACCGGGAGCCTTACCGGGAGCTATACCAGAGAGCTTACGGAGGGCTGTGGCATCTCCGGATTCAACCGCGTTTGCGACGGCATTTGCGACGGAGTTCGCGACCTCACTGGGTACGACCTTCACAGAGCTGGAGACAACCGCTAAGGTCATTCTGACGGTGACAGAAGGGGTTTTGAAAGGGCAGAAGTTTAGCTTTCGCGATCGCACCGTTTGTATTGTCGGTCGGGCAAAGGACTGTCACTTGCCACTGCCCAACGACGAAAATCACAAAACGGTTTCCCGCTACCACTGCCTACTAGACATTAATCCGCCCTCGGTCAGCATTCGCGATCTGGGCAGCCTGCACGGCACTTATGTCAATGGTCAAATTATTGGACGGCGAAATCCCGACCAATCTCCGGAGGAGGGAATGCAGATTCGTTCTTCCGGGCATCACTTGCGGCAGGGAGACGAAATCAAACTTGGCAAAACCGTCTTTAAAGTTGCGATCGAAGGCGTGAATCCAATAGCTGCTGCAAATCGAGCTGTCTTTCACGAAACGGGCGTGGGTCAAACCGCGATTTTGGATCAGAAAACCGTAAGCGATCGTTCGGCGTTGAATCATTCAGTTCACTCGTCTAGTGCTGCACCGCTCCCTGAAATTGCAGGCTACAAGATCTTGCATCGGCTTGATGCCTCGGAAGTGGGAACAGTTTCACATCACCCCGATCACGTTTCAATTTATGGAGCACAGCAGCTGCAAACCGATAAAGCGGTCACGCTAAAACTTTTTCAGCCCGAGAAAACGGTTCCGCTTTCGGCGATCGATACATTTTTGCGATCGGTCAATGCGCTGAAATCGCTTCAGCATCCCAACCTGCTTTGCCTCCAGGAAATTGGCATTGCCAGTGAAGCTTTCTTTTTTGCCTATGACTCGTTTGAGGGGAAGAGCGTTGCCGATCGGGTTCGGCAGCAGGGCAAGCTTTTGCCCCGCGAAGCGATTGAGATTGTCCTGCAAGCTCTGGAGGGGTTAACTTACGCCCATCAGGCAACTTTCCCGGATCAATCACCCGATCAACCTCAGAGCAGGATTCATGGACGGCTCACACCCAGCAATCTGCTGCTCACCCCGGACCAGGGCGTCAAAATCTCTGACTATGGAATCGCCACTGCGATCGCACAAGCCGGACTCGGCGATTTCTCTGCCGCAAATGCAGCCGCTTTTATGCCGCGCCAGCAGGCGATCGATTTCAAAGCGACCCAGCCTGAACTTGATCTGTGGGCGATCGCTGCTTGCCTTTACTATATGTTGACGGGGACATTCCCCCGCGACTTTAAAGGCGAAGATCCGTATCTGGTACTGCTGCAAACCAATCCTGTGCCAATTCGCCAGCGCGAAGCCGGAATTCCCAAAGCACTTGCGGAATTGATCGATCTGGCACTCGTCGATAATCCCTCAATTTACTTCAAGAATGCAGCCGTCTTTCAACAGGCGATCGCTTCTGTGTCAATTGACTAGTATTGCTGCATCGGGAATCCAGAATTGAGTTTGGCAAACATTGATCAGCCCCCTAAGAGCAGCCCGCTAAATAGATCATCGCTGGCAACAGGGGGCTTTAAGCATTCGGACAGATTTGTCGATTCCTGCTCAAACGGCGATCCGGTTCGCCCCCTCGCGGGTGAATGCTGAGGGGAACCGAGCCAATCCTGCTCACGCTCAAAGTCCCCTAATATTGGGGAATTGAGGCTGTGAAGCCTGGAACGTTTGCAGAATCAGCTTGTAGATACCCCGTTTGTGGATAGACAGTTTGTAGATAACCCAGTAGCCCTTGCTGGAGAACTTCGAGCGTTCAGAAGGTTCCACAAGTGAAGGACAGCGTCACTGTTTAGCGGCATTTGCCCGGAGGGGCGATCGACTCTGGGTTCTAACCCTTCTCACCGGCGATTCAAGCTGGGCTCCAAAAGGCGAGATGTCAAAAGTGTACTGACCGATCGATCGACCCAGCTTTAACCCATCCACATTGGCTGAATCCACATGGATGCCTCCATAAATCCGGCTCATGCCCGCTTCATCTGCCGCCTGCTTAAAGCTGGTGAATGAGCGGATGACACCCGGCAATCCAATCGAGGTCGTGCTAAAGCTGGTATTTTCGCCGAACAGAGAGGCAAGAATCGTGGATGCGGCACCGCTAAACGTGCTGTGTCCTGAAACGTAATCTGGGAAGGGAGGAGTCGGAATGAGCGAAGTCCAGAAGGGGTCTGCGATCGTGGCATCATTGCCATCTTGATCTGCCAGTCGAATTGCGGTCACAGGCCGCCAGTTGTCATAAAGATACTTGGCATCCCAGGCAGCAATGCCAGCATCTGCTTGAGCACAATTCAGCAGGGCGAACAGCCGAGCATTTTCAGCCAGCGTATTCTTTTTGATCACAGCCAGTTGTTCGGCAACCAGATTCCAGTGTCCCGGTGGGGTAAACGTGCCTGCACTATCTGCCCAGAACAAAGCAGACTCGGTCTGGTCGGCGGTGCGGTTAGTGCTGTTTGCACTGCCCACCGCTTGCACTTGATTCATCTCTGCTGCATATTGAGCACTGCTCAAGGCAGGAGGACCCGATAACATGGAACGGAACTGAAAGCCGTATTTAAGCGTAAATGGCGTAACTTTGCCCCAGTGAGGCAGAACGGCTACAGCGGAGGATGTGGGCCGCCAGCGACCCGGTTCCAGAGTGTGGTTATAAGGAGGAACAGAATCGCCTGAGCCATCCTCATTCGGTTTTCGCTCTTCCAGCATGGCGACTGCAACTTCTTGACCCCGCCTGATTCCTTCGGTTTTTGCCCGACCGTTGGTAATCTCGGCTAACGACATCTCAAGCTGTTCTTTCAACAGTTTGGATTCAGTGGGATATAGATTCAGCAGAATTTGGTGAGCTGCCACTGCCACTGCGGCTTCTCGCGAAACGGGCTCTGAATAATTTTTATTGACTGCATTAAACATCGCGGTATGGAGGATTGCCATGTTGCGAGATGCGATCGGAGGAGAACTTTTCGTTGCCACGATCGCATTCAAAATCGTTGCGTTCCAGTCCACCACTACATCCGTTCCAGAGGCAGAAACCCGGTGGTAGGCTGCATTGTTGGTTTCATTGCTCTCGGAAATGGTTTTCTCAGAATCAATATCGACAATGAGATAATATGCTCCCGGTGCGACCCCAGCCGGATTCGTGAAGTTAAAGGTAAATTTTCGTGTGTTGCCTGCCTGAATCTGAACATTGCCCCGATTGACGCTGTCTAGAAGCTGATCGCTTGCATCAAGAACAAGGTCAGGAGAGGCATAGATATCGACCGCCAGCGATCCTGAAGCTCGAGCCTTACCCACATTGGTGATATCTACCTTAATTTTTCCTTTGTCATCCTTCTTTCTGGGATCGATCGTTTTTGGCATGGTCACGTCATCCACCGCACCAATTAAATCAGAACCACTGCTGCCTGCGCCCCCATGCTTGCGATTCACCCGCACTGAGCCAGGGCGATTTCCCACCAGCGGATCTTCTACTGTAGTACCCGTTAAGGAGTCTTGATTGCTATGCGTCTGCGAATTATGCGATGTTGGCTTATTCTTATTTTTTGAACCTGTGAGCTGTGCCGATCGGCTATCCATTCCTGAGCTTCGATCGTCATTCAAGCCTTCCACATCTTTTGGGAAAACCAAATCAAAAGTCGATTGTTTTTTATTGTTTGAAGTATTATTTTGAGTGTGACCGAGCTTGTTCCCGGGAGCGTGACTGAAAGTTTCACCGGAGTAAAGAGCCGATCGAGCGCGAGTTGCCCGATGCAGAGAAGATTCTCCGAAATCTCCTGACGGTCCAAATTCTCTGGCTAAATCAACTGCACCAGAAGCCAGTAAGGCTGTAGAGTCTTCCATTCTAAACCTCAAACTTTTAGCAGGTTCCTATGTCTTTACATCGGTTCTTTCTTAAAAACCGAAGGATTTTCGCACCGGATCATCAAATTTACTCAAAATTGCGGTCGATCGCCGGAATACCGTCAGTTTTTGGCTCAGGGCAACCCAGTTTCTAGATCCAGAAACTTCAGATGCAGAAACTTCCCCCCTCCCATGCCTTACTAGGCGGAAGCGGCTGTAAAGATTGGAGATCAAACCCCTGAGCGAATCCCAAAAAATAACTCGATAATTTCTACAAACGCCAAATCTTAATTGCTTTGTCTCGGCTACCGCTAATTAATGTTTTTCCATCCGGGCTAAGTGCAAGCGATAAAACCCAATCCTGATGTCCAGGCAGCGTGTTTAGCAATGCTCCGGTCTGCAAATTCCAAAGCTTGATCGTGTTGTCTTCGTGGCTACTGACCAATGTTGTTCCATCCGGGCTAACAACCAGCGATCGAACAAAGCCTGACTGCTCTGGCAGAGTCTGTACCACTTTCCCAGTTTTGAGATTCCAAATCAAGGTTTCATCCGTTCCTCCTGTGATCAATATTTGCCCATCAGGACTCATCGCAACCGATTCCACTGCACCCGCATGTTGATCGAGCGTATGAACCCGTTTCTCTGTTTCTAAACTCCAGACTCTAATGGTTTGATCTTCACTGCCCGCCGCTAAAAGTTTTCCATCAGGGCTAATTGCAACGGACTTAACTGGCTGTGAATGACCTTCAAAGTCACACAAAAGTTCCCCGGTTTTTGTATTCCAGACAGAAACGGTCGTAGCGTAATTGCCTGACGCAAGCATTTTTCCATCTGGACTAAAAGCAACAGAGGAAACCCAATCGGGATGATTAAGGGTATGTATCAGCTTTCCAGTGTTGAGATCCCAAAGCCGAACGGTATTGTCTCGACTCCCCGTGGCAAGCATCCCTCCATCGCGGCTAATGGCAACCGCCACCACCTCGGCAGTATGTCCTGAAAAAGTTTGGAGCAATGCGCCAGTCTGCGAATCCCACAGCTTCACGGTATTATCTTCGCTGCCGCTCACAAAGGTTTTGCCATCGGGGCTCATGGCGATCGCATCAACTGCCCCTCGATGGACTGCTAACGTGTTCGCAAGGGTAAATAAAGATGAATTTTGGCGTGAATTCTGGGACGAATTCTGGGATGAGCTCTGGGACGAACTCGGCGGCTGTGCAGGCAAAAATTGAGTTGTGAGGGCTCTACTGCTGGGAATCGCTTGAAACCGCCAATATCCATATCCTGCAAAGGTAGATGCCAGCGTTACTCCCACAAGCGCCCAGCGATTGACAAAACGGTTTAGAGAAAGAAGCAATTGCCAGCGACGAGCGATACTGGTGCTTGCGATACTCGTACTTGTTGCACCTGTACCTGTTGCACCTGTACTTGCCACACCTTTACTGGATTTTATGATGGAATCACCTAAGGCAGTTGGGAATGGCTCTACCGGGTCAGGAAGCGTGCTAGGAAGCGTGCCAGGAACTGTAGCCGGGTCATAAATTACGGTTTCCTCAGAAACAACACCCTGTAAAACAACATCCTGTAACTGTCGCAGGTCGAATAATACTTCCTCAACGGATTTGTAGCGATCGATGAAATGGGTTCGAACCATCTTATCGACAACATCACCAAACTCCTGACTCACCTGAGCCTGTTCTCGCCAAATCACCTCACCGGTCTCAAAGTCTTCTTGCAGCTCATGCGGCGGTAAACCCGTGAGTGCCTGCACTGCCACCATCCCTACCGCATAAATATCGCTGTTAAAGCGAGGCTTACCCCCCTGCTGTTCGTTTGGCATATAGCCAGGTGTGCCAATGGCGATCGTGACGCTGGTTTGCCCTTTTGCTTGCAGGTGAACGACCTCGGTGCTAATTTGTTTGACCGCGCCAAAGTCAATCAGTACAATCCTGCCGTCTTCTTGTCGCCTAATCAAATTACGCGGTTTAATATCCCGGTGAATCACGCCCTGCCGATGCACAAACTGAAGCACACTGAGGATGTCGCTGATCATCGCAATCACTTCTGCCTCACTCAGCCGCTTGCTGTAGGCTAGCTCGTGGCTCAGGTCGTGTCCTTCAACAAATTCTTGGACTAAATAAAATTCCTCATCCTCTTCAAAATGGGCAAGCAGACGGGGAATTCGATCGCTTCTGCGACCCAACTCATATAGAGTTGTGGCTTCCGCATTGAATAGACGCCTCACGGTCTTTAAAGTTGCCGTGTCCGGTGATTTTGACTTCAGCCGCTTCACAACGCAGCGAGGAACCGTAGGAAGCTGCTTGTCTACAGCGAGATAAGTATCGCTAAATCCTCCCCCACCTAACCGCTGGATGATTGAATAGCGTCCACTCAGTGTTTTGCCAATCATGATTGTTATGTAGCTTACAGAATCGAGTCTGATTATTCTACGGTCACTATATTGATGCTCACCCTAATAATTTCAGCAATATAATATCAGTTCTAAAGTGGGTTCTTACCTCCGGATAAACCCAAAAGAATATATCTTCCATATTGCTGTCTTATGCAAGAAGTCACAAGCTCTTCATTTTAATTTCAGTTGGAAAATACGCTTCCTTCAGTAGTCAGTCCGACGATCGATGTTATCAATAACACATTTCTTCTAATCTACCTTTCGACAGATGGCTTGAAGGATTACAAACCGAGATTAGAATTCAAATGCGATTCAATCGATTCCTGCACAAGACCTAAACAATAGAACGTATTCCGATAGCAAACCTGAACAATCAAGGGAACACTGACAGAACAACGGGGGTAAAGCTTCGGATTAACTGTATCGATAATCACAGAGGCTTTTTTTGATACAGTGTTACAAATATTAGGTATTGTATCAAGAAAGAGATTGAAGGCGACCAACGAAAAAACCTGCTTTTGCAGGCAGAGCCGATCGACTTCCCTGGATTGCGGCTACGAGCGATTTTGTCGCGCCAAGCGCGTTCAGTTGAACCTAGAGCGATTGCCCTCGGAAACTTCAATTCTCTGTTCATCCACCCAGCGATTGTCTTCGGACAAGCGATTGTCTTCAGACAACAGTACCGCGATCGCACACCAATGTCATCAGGCCCACCAACGCGACCCAAAGCCATTTGCGAAGCGATGAAGCGGTTAATGTCTGAATTGTCTCGCACTATACCAGCGCCAAAATCCGTTTCGATTGTACCGGGAGCGATCGTATTCAGCGTAACTTGTCTTGTCCCAATTCCTTCGCCCTATACCGGGTTAACACCTCGACCGCGCCCTTCGCGCTAGCATAACCGGCATAGCTTGGGCAAGGTACTGCTTTGCTGCCCAGTGCTTCGATCGCCGAGACGACTACTTTGGCTTCCACTTCATTTCTGTGATCCGTGACGATCGCACCCGTTCCTTTTTTTGCCAGTGCCAGAGCAGTATTTTTGCCCAGTCCTCGACTTGGTCCTGTAATCTAAGCAATTTGGCGTTGCAGGATGGAGGGAGGAATTAGATGCCTTTAATCTGGCAGGTTAGTTGCAGAATCTGTCGGCATACCAATTTGCTCGGTGTCAGGTAACACTCCTTGTAACGAATCGCTGCTGTTTGCAGGAATATCTGGATTGTTATGGAGATTGACAGCCCCCTTCTCAGCTGAAGGTTCGACAGTAGAAAAGGCTCCCATTTCGCCGGAAGCATCAGCCGTTTTCGCATCTCCTGTTCCAGGTGCACTTGAGAAATTGGTAGCGATCGGAGCACTGATTGGATCGCCCTCCGGTTGTCTACCACCGACTTCTACACGAGCGTCCAGCATTGCACTCCCCTGCATATTTTGAGCAGTTAATGGCTGAGACTGCGCGGATGCAACAACTGCTTGATCAGGATTGACGGCTTGATCAGATAGGGATGGGTCACTCATGAGTTTCTCCTCGCATAGGAACTGCAAAGTGGTTATTGAAAGCGGTTAATGGATGTATCGATTATCAGCTTCATCTGACATGCTTTGGGAAGCTTCGATCGTCTCCTCATCTGGATTAGCAGCATCTTCTGGAGGCGGGTGATCTGTGGAAGGGATATTAGTGGGATAGGATCAGAAGCGACCTCTTCCAACACTGTTTCATCGTTATGGCTTGTACTCTCCGTTATGATTCACGATTTTCTTCAACATTCATGTCTACAATCAATCTTCAATTTGGATTTTCAATTTGGCTTGTAAAGCGATCGTGAACCGCGCAAGTACAGCGTTTAAACTCATTAACTGAGGCTATTAAAAAGCTTCATCAGTTTCTTAGGGCTTTTGCATTAACAGAGTATTTATATAAATATCTCCACTAAAGCGATTTAATACGCTTATCGCATCAAGTCTTTTCCGATTTATTAACGATTTTAATTATTAAAGCGCGATCTTGACAAGGTTGCTTCATCCAAAATAGCGAAGCTTATGTATTCATAAGGGAGTGCCTTAAATTAAAAAATCATGTAAGCACAAAACCATATAATTTGCCCAACGAAAGGAAATTGGTTAAATGTTTAGTTCTGCTGCTGCAATTCTTTTTGAATTCATCAGTGCGTCACTGCATTTGGAAATACTGCTCTATAACGTGCCAACAGTGGCAGCTCAAGTTTAACTTGTGGTAGAAGCCAATAGGCGTATATGATTTCTGTCATTTCTGCTGGTTGTACATTCGTTGAATCCGCTTGATGCCCCATTACCTGCTCCAAAATTTCCTCTGCCAGCGCTATGAATTCCTGAGATTTGCGTTGGCGGGGACGTGGCAGCGTTACAGGCATATCTACCGTAATCTGACCATGTTCGATCAGGAGAACGCGATCGCCCAGCATCACTGCTTCATCCACATCATGAAGTAATTAGAAAAATAGAAAATCGGTGTTCCTGCCAGATTCGTTCAATTAGTCGCTGCATTTCAATCCGGTCAGGGCATCGAGGGTCCCCAAGGATTCATCGAGCATGAGCAGAGAATATGATCTGAACAAGAGCCATTTTATGGAGAGACATTTGTAAGTTCAGCCACAGACGCTTGATGTTGCTCAATCCAATCTTCTGCCCACTGAAACTGCACCCCAGCCCGGCGGGCAGCGGTTTCATCTTCTGAGCGATCGCCCACATACCAAGTATTTTGAGGGCTATGCTTGTACCGCGCCATCGCCAGTTTCAGCATTCCTGGGCCGGGTTTACTGTACTGCCCCGACCACTTGCTTTGACTATGGTTGTGGAAGTTGTGACGAGTCACGCGAAAACATCGTCTGCCTTCAAAACCGGGACAGAAGTAGATTTCTTTACAGCAGTTTTTAGGTAATTAGCCCCTTTTCTATTAAGCTAACGAGTGGACAATCTATCAAGTTGGTGAAATGCCTGTCGCTTACTCAACGGATTTACGCACTCGTGTAAT
>NZ_JACJOR010000370.1:0-18542 GCF_014695615.1 Leptolyngbya sp. FACHB-711 | reverse complement strand
ATCTGGTATTCCAAACCCTGCTCGCTGGTCGCATACAGTGGCGGCAGTTGATTCAGAGCATAGGCAATCAGTTCCTCTGAGTTGATATAGGCAGAGGCACGGGCAGAAAGCGTTTTGCACTGACGAATGACTTCCTCCTCGACCAATAGCTCCATGATGTTCTTGTAAGTACCCATGCGCCGCTTTCCTCAGAAAATATACTTATATTTTTTACTTTACCCATAGCTTCAAGCATAAGAGCACTGCTTAAAAAGTAATATTGTGCAATGGGGGATTTTCTAAAAATTTACATCAAGTTAGGAAAAGATTTCTGTGAATTTGTAGACATTACGGGGTCTAGCTGCAGCTAAAAGAACTTTTGTGACCGTTGCAGGCTTGAGCTGAAGTCGAGCGCCGCCCAAGGGCTTATCCCTTAGTCAAACTGCAGCGGTTCGTCTTGATATGTCCTTCAGCTTTATTTTTCCTTCACATTTATTCATTTTTCGGTGGTATTACCGTCTTTCAGTGACACTACTGTCATTGTCCGGCGAGGGCAACTGCTCATCCTGCCCCGCCTGGGCCGATGCTGCAAACCCGATCGCATCCTGATAAGCCGAATTGCTTCGCTAATTTTCCAACTCTGGTTTTCTAGTTCTGGTTTTCCAATTTTGGCTTTTCAATTCTCGGAAAAGCTTCGTTCGCTTCCGAGTTCTCAAAGTTTTTTATTTATAGCGAATCTAGGAAAAAAACAGGACAATTGATTCGTTTTAAACATCTCAAAAGTCCTCAAACATTCTCAAATACTCTCCTAAAGCAACCCTAACTTTTGATTAGAGTTGGGGAAATTATTCAACACCTAAATTTTTGATAGATTGCTTTTTAAACAGCCAATCACGCTAATAAAGAACTCAAGGATGTAGGCAAAATAAATGCTCGCATTGAATTGCTACATAATTGCTAATCTCCAATGCACTTTGAGAAAATCTATTGCCAGAATAGAGATTCTACCCCAAGAAGTACTTCTTGTTTAGTAGCTTTGTAACTCTACTGTGCGAGGTAGCTACAGTCTACAGGGCTGAGCATATCCCCCTTTAGGCGTACATCATCTATCCTTTAGTTGGATGTTTAGAAGCAATTAGAACTGATAAGTTTTTAATCGAGGAATTGCCTTCCTGTTCCCTTCCTCAGTTCAGGGAAGATATCAATTTCCTATGTGAACGAACCGTTGATCTGAGAATTATCTTCCTAATTTCTGAAGCAATTTGAGGTTTATCTTTAACTGTTTCACTTCGTTTCAACTTTTGAGGTCAGAATGTCGAATCACCCTTTAAATGAACAGATTAACGGCAAATATTCATCTGATATGCCTGATCTGATCTGTTTGTCCCACTTGCGATGGGATTTTGTTTACCAGCGTCCTCAGCACTTGTTGAGTCGCTGTGCATCAGAACGCAGAGTCTTTTTCATTGAAGAACCCATGTTCACCGATGAAAATCACTGGCGGCTTGAGGTGAGCAGGCGCGAGTGTGGAGTGTGGGTTGCTGTCCCTCATTTGCCAAAGGGATTGACCGAGGATGTGACGATCGCCATTCTGCAAGGGTTGATTGATGACTTGATGGCAGAGCAAGAGATTCACGACTACATCTGCTGGTATTACACGCCCATGATGCTGCCGCTTGCCGAGCATCTCACCCCGTCGCTAGTCGTGTATGACTGTATGGATGAACTGTCTGCGTTCAAAGGTGCGCCGCCTGCTCTGCGTGAGCGCGAAGAGCGGTTGTTCGATATGGCAGACCTGGTTTTTACAGGGGGGCAAAGCCTTTACGAAGCGAAGCGCGATCGCCATCCGCAGGCGTATGCGTTTCCCAGCAGCATTGAGGCCGCCCATTTCAATCAGGCGCGTCAGGCTCCGGCAGACCCAGCCGACCAGGCAGGAATTCCCCATCCTCGCATGGGCTTCTATGGTGTGCTGGACGAACGCTTTGACATTGCGCTGCTCGATCAAATTGCTCAGGCGAAACCAGAATGGCAGTTTGTCATGATTGGTCCGGTGGTGAAGATTGATCCCGCCAGCCTGCCGCGCTATGCCAATATTCACTATCTTGGCGGCAAATCTTATTCGGAGCTGCCGCACTATCTGGCAGGCTGGGATGTTGCACTGCTGCCGTTTGCCCGGAATGAATCGACTCGCTTTATCAGCCCCACGAAAACGCCCGAATATCTAGCAGGCGGAAAGCCCGTTGTTTCGACCCCGATTCGGGATGTCGTACGCCCCTATGGCGAGCAGAATTTGGTGCAAATTGCTGAAACGGCTGAGGAGTTTGTGGCAGCGATCGAAACGGCGATGCAGCAGGGACAAGATCCTGAATGGCTCGATCGCGTGGATGCTTTTCTGTCGCAGACCTCGTGGGATCGCACCTGGTCAACCATGAGCGACCTGATGCAAAAGACGATCGCTCGCAAGCAGCAGCAGTTTAGCGAAGCGATGACGCAACCCGTTGCAGGAGCATCGAAGCCCGGAAAATCTGCTCAAGCGGGAGTAAAGCGATCAGCGCAGAGCGCAGCGAAAGAACCGATGTCTGCCGTAACTGACAAAGAAGTGGCAATCTAAGCTGCAGAAACGACGGGGGAGGCTGCTGAGTCTCCTCTCGATCGAATCCCAAATTTTGAAGCGTTCAATGTTCACTATTTACAGTCGATGCGTTAGTGGTTTCCTAACGTATCTATTTCTGAGACTCCATTGGTTGTGCTCACGCTACAGGCTTCTTCTCGATTTTTTAGAGCGCATTTGATCTTGTTCCCTTCATTCGACTAAACGATTTACATCATTATTCGCTAACACTTCACTGAGAGGATGTCTTAAATGTTTGATTATTTAATAGTTGGTGCAGGTTTCGCAGGCAGCGTTTTAGCAGAGCGGCTTGCAAGCCAGCTTGAGAAAAAAGTTTTGATTGTCGATCGCCGCAATCACATTGCTGGAAACGCTTACGATCACTACGATGACAATGGAATTTTAGTGCATCGGTATGGTCCGCATATTTTCCATACGAATGCGCGGGATGTGTTTGAGTATTTGTCGCAGTTTACTGAGTGGCGACGCTATGAACACCGTGTACTTGCCAGCGTAGACGGTCAGCTTGTCCCGATTCCGATCAATCTGGATACGATTAATAAACTGTACGGGCTAAAGTTAACTTCATTCCAGGTCGAAGAGTTTTTTGCATCCGTTGCAGAACCGCGTGACCAGATTTTGACCTCGGAAGATGTGGTGGTGAGTAAGGTTGGGCGAGAACTGTACGAAAAGTTCTTCCGCAACTACACGCGCAAACAGTGGGATATGGATCCGTCTGAACTCGATCGCTCCGTAACTGCCCGCGTTCCCACCCGCATAAACCGGGATGATCGCTATTTCACCGATACTTATCAGGCAATGCCGCTGCACGGCTTTACACGGATGTTTGAGCGGATGTTGACTAATCCCAACATCAGAATCATGCTCAACACCGACTATCGGGAAATTATGAACGTCATTCCTTTCAAGGAAATGATCTACACGGGTCCGGTGGATGAATTTTTTGATTATCGCTATGGGAAGCTGCCTTATCGATCGCTCCAGTTCAAGCACGAAACCCATGATAAGCCCGTCTTCCAGGATGCGCCCGTGGTGAACTATCCCAACGAACACCTCTATACACGCATCACCGAGTTTAAGTATCTCACTGGGCAGGAACACAACAAAACCAGCATCGTGTACGAATATCCCAGAGCCGAGGGCGACCCCTACTATCCGGTTCCCCGTCCGGAAAACGCCGAGCTGTACAAAAAGTACAAAGCCTTAGCCGACGCAACGCCCGACGTGCATTTTGTGGGACGACTGGCGACCTACAAGTATTACAACATGGATCAGGTTGTGGCGCAGGCGTTGACAATCTTCAAGCAGCTCAGCAGCAAGGAATCGCTGGAAGTGGTGATCAATCGCTAGTTCGTGAATTGAAAACTGTTGATTTTCTCAGCTACTTGAGACGTGTTTGAGGTTCTACATTGCCTCCTAAATTCCTCTACGGTGGGGGACTTTGAAATCCGCAGGCCAATGAAGTTTTTTTCAGAATAGGCTTCTGTGTACATCCATTTCGATCGCTGATTCCAAGAGCCTGTTCGTCTGCAAGATTCCTTTGTCCCCCAATTGAGGTGGACTGTCGAACCGTTTCTGCCGCTCGATCGCTCAAAGTCGCCCAGAATTGGAATCTAGGGGGCTGAAACGCTCTGAACACCCATCAGGAAACTTGGGAGCACCCAGTAGCCAGAATACATAGGCAAAATCCGGTAGCCAGAATTGGGAAGTTCGGCAAGCTGAGCAAGTTAAACGGAAAGTTAAACGCTAATCTAGCAGTCAGTTGGAGCGCAACACCGCATGACACAGGCAGGGCAAACGCCGATCGTGGAACTTTGGGCTGGCATTGAATGCACCGTAAATCGGGTGGGCGATCGATTTTTTGACCAGCTTGAGCGCAACGGACACTACAGCCGTACTGAAGATCTGGAGCAGTTTGCCGCGTTGGGTGTGAAGGCAATTCGCTATCCGGTAGTGTGGGAGCGCATTGCCCCTGGGGGAATTGATTGCGCCGACTGGAGCTGGACAGACGATCGCCTAAATCGTTTGCGGGAGCTGGACATTCGCCCGATCGCAGGCTTGGTGCATCACGGCAGTGGACCTGCCTCTACCAGTTTGATCGATCCGCAGTTTGGCGAAAAGCTAGCTCAGTTTGCCCGTGCAGTCGCAACGCGCTATCCCTGGATTGATGCCTACACGCCGATCAATGAACCGCTGACCACTGCCCGATTTAGCGGCTTATACGGTCTCTGGTATCCCCACGGTCGGGACGATACTACGTTTTTACGGTGTCTGCTGAACGAATGTCGCGCGGTGGTGCTGTCGATGCAGGCGATTCGCGAAATTAATCCTGCCGCTCAGCTGATTCAAACCGAGGATCTGGGCAAGATGTTCAGCACGCCGCTGCTCGCGTATCAGGCAGAATTTGAAAACGAGCGTCGCTGGCTATCATTTGATTTGGTTTGTGGTCGGGTCGATCGCACCCATGCCATGTGGAAGTATTTGCTGAAGGCAGGCATCACCGAGGCAGAACTAGATTGGTTTGGGGCGCATCCCTGTCCGCCGGATGTGTTTGGCATTAACCACTACATGACCAGCGATCGGTTTCTGGATGAACGGCTCGATCGCTATCCTGCCCATACACATGGTGGCAACGGCAAGCACTCATACGCTGATGTGGAAGCGGTTCGCGTTTGTGCCGCAGGCATTCCCACGCCGAAGGACTTGCTGCGCGAAGTCTGGGATCGCTACCAAGGAACGATCACCCCGCAGGGAGAATCGCCTCGCGTCGCCGTTACAGAAGTGCATTTGGGCTGCACTCGCGAAGAGCAATTGCGCTGGCTCCAGGAAGTCTGGCAAGATGCTCAGGCGTTGCAACAGGAAGGCATTCTAATTCAGGCGGTTACGGTTTGGTCACTGCTGGGGGCTTATGACTGGAATACGCTGCTCACCCGCAATGAGGGCTTTTACGAACCTGGCGTGTTTGACCTCCGCGCTCCTGCCCCGCGTCCGACTGCGTTAGCCCTGATGATGCGCTATTTCGGCGAAGGACGAGATTATCAGCATCCATTGCTCGAAATTCCGGGCTGGTGGAAACGGGACGATCGCCTTCTTTATCCGCCCGTAAACTGTCAGGAGCAGGGAGGTATCGCCGTGCAGCCATCGGTTTCGGCCCGACTCGATACCGTTGCCCCGGTGCTGATTACAGGCGCGACTGGAACGCTGGGACGGGCATTTGCTCGCATTTGTGAAGTTCGGGGAATTCCCTATCGGCTACTGTCTCGCCGGGAAATGGATATTACTCAGCGGGAATCGGTCGATCGCGTTTTGGCAGAGCTAAAGCCCTGGGCAGTGATTAACACGGCGGGCTATGTGCGGGTCGATGACGCAGAACATGAACCCCAGGCATGTCGGCAAATCAACGCGGAAGGGGCGGCAATTCTGGCGCAGTCTTGTGTGCAGCACAATGTTGGCTATGTCACTTTCTCCTCAGACTTGGTGTTTGACGGCAACCAAACCCAGCCCTATCTCGAAAGCCACGATGTCGCGCCACTTAACGTTTACGGACACAGCAAGGCAACTGCTGAACAGTGGGTGCTATCTGCCCATCCCTGCGCTTTGGTGATTCGCACCAGTGCCTTCTTCGGACCCTGGGATCAGCACAATTTCGTGACAATCGCCCTCAGAACCCTGGCGGCTGGGAAACCGTTTGTGGCGGCAGAAGATGCGATCGTTTCCCCCACCTACGTCCCTGATCTGGTAAATACCACGCTGGATCTGCTGATCGACGGCGAATGCGGTTTGTGGCATCTGGCAAATCCGGGCGAAATCACCTGGGCAAACCTGGCGCGGCAAGCAGCAGAAATGGCAGGAATGCGATCACCTCAAATTGAAGCCCGTCCTACTGAAGATCTCGGCTTCACTGCTCCGCGTCCAATGTACAGTGCACTTTCCAGTGAACGGGGCATTTTGCTACCGACTCTCGAGCGGGCGATCGGGCGGTATTTGGAGGAGTGTGAGGGAGTGAGGGGTTAGCGTTTGAGCCAAGGAGTGAGAGTCCAGGTGAAAGCGGTTCTGATCAGAGTGATTAGCATTTTGAGAATGCGATCGTAGGTTTGGTGAAGCCTACTGCCGACTTCTGGATCAAGCCGGCTTCTGGATCAATTGGAGCAATCCCTCCGCATTGTCTCCCTGGCAGCAATTTTGAGAAGAAAGATAAGCTAGGATCGCCCTTCGCACATTCCTGTGCATGAATCTTTCGGATCATTAAGGATCAAGGAGGCTGTGATGCAAACCGTTAAGGTCGCTTCTCACGCGCTGCATCTGGTGGACCGCTACGAGTTGGACGAGCAGACTTTAGCGTTGTTTCTCACGCCTGGAGCCGATCCCTACGAGGAAACCGAGGAATTTTTGTTTGAGTGTGAAATGCGGGCGGACGAGATGCCTCGCTTCCTGCGCCGGGCACTGCTGGAGTTTCAAGTGCATTCCAACCCGGAAGGGATTTTGCTGCTGCGAGGGTTGCCGATCGAGCCAGACCTTCCGCAAATTCATACACCGTCTGACGCGAAGCGATTACCCCTCCGGGGAACTGCGAAGCAAACGGCGGAAAAGAAAACCCACGTCAGCGAACGCTGTTTAGCGATGATCGGCAGCCGTCTGGGGCATCTGGTGTCCTACATTCAAGAGAAAAACGGCGATCTGTTTCAAAATCTTGCTCCAGTAAAAGGAACCGAGAAAATTCAGGCTTCGAGCGGTTCTCAGGTGCAGCTTCAGTTTCATCGCGAAACGGTGTTTCATCCCTATGCGCCGGAATATTTGCTGCTTTATTGTCTGCGCCCGGATCACGATCGCGCTGCCGAAACGACTTATGCCAGTATTAGCCATGCTCTGCCGCTGTTGTCAGACGCCCATCGAGAACTTCTGTTTCAGCCGCTTTATCGAACGGGCATCGACTATTCCTTTGGCAATTTGCAAACCGTGAAGGGCAACGGTCCGGTGCTGCCTGTGCTGTACGGCAACCGTCACGACCCGTTCCTCAACTACGACGAGGATTTGATGACGGCAATCACGCCTGAAGCAGAAGCAGCGCTAGAAGCTCTTAAAGATGCCGTTGTGTCCGTTTATCGGGGAGTCAAGCTGAACTCTGGCGATCTGCTCTGCATCGACAATCGGCGCACCGTTCACGGACGGTCTTCGTTTGTGCCTCGTTATGATGGTTTCGATCGCTGGCTACAACGATCGTTTGTGGTGCGCGATTTGGGCGAATCGGCAGTCGATCGGCAACTGGGAGAACGGGTGATTCGCACGAAGTTCTAGAAGTTCCAACTGAGTTAAACATCCATGTAACTGCATTTTCTGAAGGGAATCGAGCAGTTTCAATCCGTTCCATTGTTGAGCGATCGGGTTCAGTCCTACCTGCTTCATGCTGAAGCTGAGCATAATTTGCTGCTGGCGTTGTTGCTACGATGGATTCATTTTCCCGATCGCTTTTCTAAGCCGCCGCGAATTGCGATTGTAGAGGAAAACGAAGAAATTCTGGCGATCGGCTATCAACCACTTTATGATTGGCATGAGTATAAGTTGAGTAAGCCATTTCGACTTCCAGGAAATTGGTATTCTAGGGCAAGATAGCGTCTATTGGCGATTGCCCTTATGCCCACCCAATCGATCGATTTATCCCAACTTCAGCAGCGGCTCACCGCTCATCTGCAACAAACCCGATCGCTTACTGATCCAGTTCAGCTATTCGCCCACGGAGAGGCAAACGTTATTTTTCGATTGGGCGATCGGCAAATTGTGCGAGTTGCAGTCAACACACCGAATCAGCGATTTGAAGGGGATATTCGACGCGTTACGCGGTTTGAAAAATCAATTCTTGAATATCTAAATGGTACGGAAATTGGGCATCAGCTTATTGCAGCCCAGTTAGAACGATCGAATGATTTTTCCTATACTTATTTGATTACTGGCTATCTTCCAGGAGATTCACTGAATTATAGTCGAGTGCATCTGCAAAAATGTGCTGAGACTTTAGCGCGGCTGCATTCTTTGCCGTCTCAGAAAGGCTATGAAATCGATCGTCTCAAAAATGCTGTACCGATGATTCAGGAACCATTAACGCTGTTTTACCAGGAAGCAAAACAATATGCTCAGCCCTATCTAGATTCTGCCGATGCCGATCCAGAGATTGTGGCGATGATAGAAGCGGTACTGAAAAAAGCAGAGCAAAATTTATGGCGCGAGGAATGGCTGCGAGAATCTCCCCATCTTTGTTTGGTGCATAGCGATCACACCTATGAGAATTGGGTGGTGAACGATCGCCAGGCCCGTCTGATCGATTGGGAATGGGCAGAGTTAGGCTCTCCAGCAGGGGATTTAGGGCATTTTCTATCGCCTGTAACGATCGTTCGCTGTCAGAATTACCGCTTACCCACAGCCGATCGCGCCTTCTTTTTGCAGTGCTATTATGATGCGCTGGAGAATCAGGATTTAGCGAATCGGATTGCTCGGCATTTTGCGGCGTTTGGAGTGTATCCTGCAGTTCGATCGCTGTGCTGGACAGCAGGCTATTGGATTACGGCAAATCGCTGGTATGCTGGCTCAGAGGAAAGTTTCAGCGCAAAGGAACGCATGAGACGACTGGAGCAAAGCCGTCAGCAGTTTCCAGAACTGTGGCAGGAAGTAATGCAATGGCTGGAGGAATCGGGTGCAGATTAGCAAACCTGGGAGACAAAGGGGGTTCAACCTGCGTGAACTGGGGCAGACGGGACGGGCGTATTTGCTGCTGCTGCCTGCGCTGAGCGTGGTTGGTCTTTTGTTCGGCGGTGGACTGATTCTGGCACTGCTGCAAAGTTTGGGGCTACTGACGATTCTTGGTTCAGGACAGCCTAACCTGGCAGCCTATCGATCAGTTTTTGCCAGCTCAGAAGTTTGGCGATCGCTGTGGCTTAGCTTTTATATTGCGGTTGTCTCAACCGGGCTTTCAACCATTCTCAGCGTGGGATTAGCCTTGCTGCTGCGATCGGCGGGACGATGGGCGAGTTTTGCCTGTCAGATTACGTTGCCCATTCCCCACCTGGTTGGCGTAACAGGAATGCTGCTGTTGCTGTCGCCGAGCGGTCTGCTGTCGCGGATTGCGTTTACGCTGGGCTGGATTCAGTCGGATCAGAATTTTCCACTGCTGGTTAACGATGTAGCAAATATCGGTGTCATTCTGCATTTCCTCTGGAAAGAGATTCCGTTTATCACGCTGATTCTTTTAGCCGTTCTGCGCGGTATCAATCCTGGATATGAAACTCAGGCGCGTGCGTTGGGCGCGAATCGCTGGCAGTGCTTCTGGAATGTTACTTTTCCGATGATGAAACCGGGAATTTTGTCGTCCAGTTTGATTGTCTTTGGATACATCTTTTCGTCCTTTGAAGTGCCTTTTTTGCTTGGTTCAACTCGTCCTCGTACCCTGCCTGTTCTCGTTTACCGATCGTTTACCGATAGCGATCTGGCAAGTCGTCCTGAAGCGATCGCCCTGGGGTTGATTCTGGCGGTGATTGCGATCGGGCTGATTGTGGTTTACTTGCAAATTACTTCCCGCCGTCAAACTTGAAGGCACTGCCGTTTGCCTGAAAACCTGGTACTGGGCTTGGCAGGAGAGACTTTAGGAAAAATGCCCATTCCTGAAAAGCCTGGCTCTTCGCTCGCTCTCAAAGTCCCCTAAAGTTAGAAAACTCAGGGGGCAATGTAGGACATTTATGACCTCTCAACCATTCTTGAGAATGCGAAATAGTTTACTTTTTCTGATCATCGTCGTTCTATTCCTACCGTTCCTGCCGCTGTTGATTTGGTCGTTCGCGCAGGGCTGGTTTTTTCCGCAGCTTATCCCTGTTCAGTGGACGCTGGAGCATTGGACAGAAGTTCTGTTTGGCACGGCGAGAGTGGCAGAGGGACTGCTGCAAAGTTTGACGATCGCCCTGATTACAACTGTTCTATCCTTGCTGGTAGGGCTTCCGGCGGGGCGGGCTTTGGGGATGATGGCGTTTCCGGGGAAGGCAGTTCTGAAGCTGTTTTTGCTGACGCCGATTATTGTGTCTCCGCTGGCAACGCTAATGGGAATTCAGTTTGTGCTGATTCGGCTGGGGCTGAACGGGACGTTGGCAGGTGTGGCGCTGGTGCATTTAATGCCGACAATTCCCTACATGACGCTGGTGCTGGCGAGTGTGTTTGCTAATTTTGAGACGGGCTACGAGATTCAGGCACGATCGCTAGGAGCTTCCCCAATCCAGACTTTTTTGCAGGTGACGCTACCGCTGATTGCGCCCGGTGTGGTTGTGGGCGCGCTGTTTGCGTTTCTCATTTCCTGGAATGAGTTCCTGCTGACGTTTATTGTGGGAGGCGGACGAGTATTTACCCTGCCGATGGTGCTGTTTACGCTGCTGCAAGGCGGCAATCAAGGCTTAACCGCAGCCGTTGCCATCACTTCGGTCGTTCCCGGTTTAGTATTCTTAGTGTTGGCAAGTCGATCGCTGCAAAATGATGTGGCGTTAGGTGGGCTGGGGAATGTCTAAGGAAACATCTGGGGAAGCATCTGGGGAAACGTCTAGGAGAACGTCCAGGAAACATGATGGAACATTTGCTGCTGCAAAATTTGACGAAACGTTTTCAGGACGTAACGGCAGTTCAAGATTTATGGCTCAGCGTGAATGCAGGCGAAATTTTGGCGTTGCTGGGTCCATCGGGCTGCGGCAAATCGACGACGCTGCAAATGATTGCGGGAATGCGGCGACCGGATACGGGATCGATCGTCCTGGATGGCAAAACCCTCAACGCTGTGCCGCCGGAAAAGCGAGATATCGCCTTGGTGCTTCAGCGCGGCTTGCTGTTTCCCCATTTGACGGTGGGCGAGAATGTGGCGTTTGGGCTAAAAATGCGTGGCGTGAATCGGGTCGATCGCGAGTCAAAAGCAAAATTAATCCTCAGTCAGGTGCAGTTGGAAGGCTTTGCCAACCGAAAACCTGCTGAACTCTCTGGCGGTCAGGCGCAGCGGGTCGCTCTGGCACGATCGCTGATTATTCAGCCCAAGCTGCTGCTGCTCGATGAACCCCTCTCTGCCCTCGATGCGAATCTGCGCGAAGAAATGCAGGAGCTAATTTTGCGCTTGCAGGCAGACACTGGAATCACCATGCTGGTTGTCACGCATGATCAGTCAGAAGCGGTGGTGATGGCGCAGCGAATCGCGCTCATGTTTGACGGACGTTTACGGCAGGTCGCACCTCCAGAGCAGCTTTATGGTCAGCCTGTTGATGAAAGAACGGCTCGCTTTATGGGTGGCGTGAATTTCTTTTTGGCGGAGGCAAGGGGAACGCAATGGACTTTAGAGAATCGTCAAATTCTCACCAGTCAACAGCCTGCTGAAGGAAGGGTCTGGGTCACAATTCGCCCCGAACAAATTCAAATTTTCCCTGCGCCGATCGAGACCGTGAACTGCATTCAAGCAATCGTAACCGTAAATCGATTTATGGGCACACAGCGACGACTCACCCTCACTGCTGGCGATTTAACGCTGCAAGTTTGGACGACACCCGGTCAGGATTGGCACATCGACCAGACCGTTTGGGCTGTGCTGCCACTCGATGCGCTGTGGTGTTTTCCAGTGACAGAAACATCTACCGCAGGACAGTAAATTGCTTTATAAGGTGGTATTTCGGGGAATGCAATCTGTAATTAAACCAAACTCTAAGCAGCAGGAATTCAGCGACCTGTAGAATTCCTTTGTTCTTCTCGTTTCTTCCCTGAGCGATCGCTGACTGAATCTCTTCATAAATCATTCGTTTGTCCTCAGGGTTTGCACAATTCGCTATATTTGTTTGTGGACTTATTCCCATACGCTATTCATCGCCCTGTGCCCATTCGCATAACCTCTGAGTTGTTTTCAGATTAATCAGATTAATATGATCGATTCCCTTTCGCGTCGTCGGTTTCTGCTGCTGTCGGGCAGTGCCTATCTTGCCACGCTGGTGAGCAACTGCGCTCAAAATCAACAATCTACCGCGCCCTCTGGCTTTGATCCCAAAACGGCTTCCTGGAATGGTGTCCTCACCGCTGTAAAAGGAACCACGGTGAACTGGGCAATGTGGGGGGGCAGTGACAATATCAACGCCTTTGCCGATCGCTGGGTTGCGGATCAGCTCAAGAACCAATATAGCCTGACGCTCAATCGCGTTCCCCTTAACGACACAGTGGAAGCGGTGAATAAAGTTGCGGGCGAAGTGCAGGCAGGACAAACCAAAGGCGGCGGCATCGACCTGATCTGGATCAACGGTGAAAACTTTCGCACGATGAAGCAGGGAAATTTGCTGCTCGGACCCTTCACCGAGAAATTGCCCGCAATGCAGCACTACGACCTGAACAATCCAGCGGTTACGTCTGATTTTGGCTTGCCGATCGATGGCTTTGAAGCTCCCTACACGGGTTCCTATTATGTGATGGCAATGGATAGCGCAAAAGTCGATCGTGCTCCCACCAACTATCAGGAATTGCTCGACTGGGCAAAAGCCAATCCGGGACGGTTTGCCTACGCTGCGCCGCCTGTTTTTGACGGAAGCCGCTTTTTGCTCACGGCACTTTATGGCGTCACGGGGGGCTATCAGCAGTATGCGGGCGAAAAGTTTAACGAGGATCTGTGGAACCAGAATTCGCCCAAAGTGACGAGCTATCTGAAAGAACTGGAGCCTCACCTCTGGCGACGGGGCGAAACCTATCCGCCAACCCAGACTCGCTTGCAGGAGCTTTTCGCCAACGGGGAAATCTGGATGATGCCTGTCTTTGTCTCCAGCGTGGCAGAAGGCTTAGCAACCGGACAACTTCCCAAAACGACCAAAGCGTTTACCATTCCGGGAGTGTCGCTTAATGATCCATCGTTTACTGCGATTCCGGTGAATGCCAGCAATCCGGCAGGCGCAATGATCCTCGCAAATCTCCTCTCCAGTCCAGAGGGGCAACTGCAAAAATTCAAGCCGGAAGTCTGGGGTGATCCGCCATTGCTGGATGTGACCAAAGTGCCGTCGAACCTTCAGCAGGAATTCGCGAAGGTAGAGGCAGCCTACGGGATTCCGCTCAAGGAGTTGACCGGGAATACGGTTCCGGTAGTGAATGCAGAGTATACAACTCGGCTGGAAGAACTATGGGAGCAGGAAATTGCCGGATAGGGAATAAATCAGCGCGAAGGGCAGGAATTCTTTTCAGATGAGTCAGATTAGAAGGTGTTTGAGGAGCCTCAGAGATCCTGTGTTGCCTCCTCAACTTCCTCAATTTCCTAATCCCGGAGGACTTTGAAGCCTTTAGGAGAGCTGGACGCGGTTTTGCTGCCAGGGGTTCTTTCTATCTCGCAGTGTCAACGCTGCCTCCTCGCTGGCTCTTGAAATCGCCTTTATTCGATCGCCACTCATTCCCGTCTAATCGATCGCCGACCTTGCTATCCTTCTCCTTAGCATGAGTTTGGCTCATAAGTTTGGTTGTTCGTCTTATACCAATTCAATAAATACCTGCTACAGATAAAGCATTGAGAATGTAATCCCAACCGGTTAAAGACGCAATCGTCTGGCGTTGCAACTGCTGCAATTGCTGAGTCAACTCTTCCTGTAATTGCTCAAGCGTCTGGTAAAGACTCCAAGCTAACTTTGCTTTCAAGTGCTGCCATAATCGCTCAATCGGATTGAGCTCTGGAGCATGAGGCGGTTGGAAGATTAACAAGATGTTGTCTGGGATCTGGATTTGTTTAGCCGTATGAGCCGAGGCATTATCCAACTGAATCAGGTTGAGACTGTCAGGAAATTGCTGGGACACCTGTTGCAAGAACACTTCAAAGCAAGCACTATCGAGGTGGGAAAACTCATAGAAGAAATGCTCTCCGCTGTGAGGCTCCACTATGCCATAGAGATACAACGCCTCCCGATGCCATTGCACTACTCCAACGGGCTTGACTCCTTTTGCAGTAATCTTGCGTCGTTGAATCGTCTTTAACCCTAATCGAGTTTCATCTTGGCACCAGTAGCGTACCTTGCTAAACGGATGCACCAGCATGATTAGGGCAA
The DNA here is from genome assembly GCF_014695615.1 of Leptolyngbya sp. FACHB-711. Taxonomy (NCBI): domain Bacteria; kingdom Bacillati; phylum Cyanobacteriota; class Cyanophyceae; order Leptolyngbyales; family Leptolyngbyaceae; genus Leptolyngbya; species Leptolyngbya sp. FACHB-711. The sequence goes on along the minus strand of NZ_JACJOR010000370.1, from coordinate 3,869 downwards.
CTCGGGCAGCGAGGGTTTTTGAAAAGCAGCAACCTGAGGGGGCTGTTGCTCGGCACTTACAGGGCGAGGGACTTTGAGTTTAGCTTTGAGACGATAGCGAACATGCAGATGCACCACGGGATAACTCACTGCTAACTGACACTGCTGTTTGAGCCATTGTTGAATCTCCCCATAGCTATCAAATCCATCGGTTTGTTGCAGTTGCTGTTGCAGCTTTTGGTCAACTTCCGCTGGAATGTGCCGCTTGCGTCCACGACCAGAATGAGGGGATAACAACTGGTGGAGCCCGCCTTGCCGATATTTGCCTAACCACCGCTCTAGGGTGACTCGATTGCGTCCCATCAGTTGAGCAGCTTGGCTGACGCTCTTGACTTGCCCACTTTTGAGGAGATAGAGCAGTTGAACGCGTTCTTTGCCACTGGCAGTTTTTTGTTCTGCTAGAAGTAATCTCAAGTCGTCTTTGCTCTCTTGAATGTTGATTTTGCAAACGCCAACCATACTCGTTAGCCCTCAATTCTCCTCCTCCCATCTGTAGCATATAAAAATTGAATCGGTATTACTAAAGTAACACTGAAATATGTTCGCTAATTCCATCGGAAACTCCATAGGAATCTGCAAGAAGTTGAGTGTTGGAACTGACTACACTCAAGTGAACTAAGACAAAGAGAACTTAGGAGTTGATGATTATGTCCAAAGTGCCTTCTAACTACCCACACGAAAGGAAAAGAAATGGCTAAAAAATTTGGTGCAAAATTGACCGCCGACGAGGTGCTTTCCGACATTGATCTCAAGGGAAAGCGATTTCTCATTACGGGTGCATCGTCGGGCATTGGACTCGAAACCGCCCGCTCACTGGTCGCTCACGGGGCTAGTGTCGTCGGCGCGGTCAGAAACCTCGCTAAAGCTGAGTCAGCCACTGCATCAGTTCGTGATGCCGCTTTGCAAGGAGGTGGCAGCCTGGAGTTGATCAACCTCGATCTGGCATCCTTGCAAAGCGTTCGTGCCTGTGCGGATAAACTGTTAGCTAACGGCCAGCCGTTCGATTCCATCATTGCTAACGCTGGCGTTATGGCAACTCCGTTTGGTCGAACGGTCGATGGCTTTGAAGTCCAGTTCGGGACGAACCATCTTGGCCACTTTGCCCTGATCAATGGGATCGAGCCGCTGCTCACCGATAATGGACGGCTGGTGGTGCTGTCGTCGCTAGCGCATCGCGGTGCCGATATCGATTTAGACGATCCGAATTTTGAGCAGCAGGCGTACGATCCATGGGTCGCCTATAGCCGGTCGAAAACCGCCAATTCACTGTTCGCTGTGGAGTTTGACAGGCGGCATCGCGATCGCGGCATTCGGGCTGCTTCGGTGATGCCCGGAAACAGTCTCACGGACCTACCCCGCCATTTCTCGCAGGAGGAGTTGCAGGGACTTTTGCAGACCGTTGACGCAGCGCGCACCGAAGCGGGTCTGCCGCCGAAAGAGTTGAAAGAAATTCCGCAGGCAGCCGCGACATCGGTCTGGGCAGCAGTCGTGGCTAACAAAGACGAGATTAGCGGACACTATCTCGAAGATTGCGCGATCGCGCCGATCAATGACACGCCCAACCCGTTTGCCGACGGCGTCAGGTCCTATGCACTCGACGCGAACAAAGCCAAGCAGCTCTGGGCGAAAAGCGAGGAATTGATCAGCGCTGCGTCTTAAAGGTTATCGCGCACATCTAAACGCAATCATCCATTCCACTTTCGTACTTGGATGAACACTCACAAGAATGCCCGATTGACGTATAAGCGTTAATCACCATGCCTTACGTTTCCCGTAAACTCAACCAGGAAAACATCATGTCACAAAAACTCTCAGGAAAAGTTGCGCTTGTCACTGGCGGCACCAGCGGTATCGGGCTTGCCACAACCAAGCGATTTGTCGCTGAAGGTGCCTATGTCTTTATCACGGGTCGTCGTCAGACTGAACTTGATACTGCTGTAAACGAAATTGCTAAGAACGTGACTGGCATTCAGAGCGATGTCTCAAATCTGGCAGACCTTGATCGGCTTTACGCCACGATCGAGCAAGAGCAAGGTCGCCTGGATGTAATCTTTGCGAATGCTGGCGGTGGAGAACTCATCCCACTTGGATCGATCACCGAAGAACACTTTGACAAAACCTTCAACACCAATGTCAAGGGTCTACTTTTCACTGTGCAGAAGGCACTGCCACTGATGCCAGAGGGCGCTTCCATCATCCTGAATGCCTCAACTAATTCCATCAAGGGTATCCCAGCCTTCAGTGTTTATGGCGCTACCAAAGCCGCCGTGCGATCGTTTGCCCGCACCTGGACACTCGACCTCAAAGACCGCCAGATTCGAGTGAATGCGGTCAGCCCTGGTTTCATTCCGACTCCCGCTTACGATCTTCTCTGGGGACTCAGTGAAGAGCAGTTGAAAGAATTTGTGGCGAGCCAAGCTAACAATATTCCATTGGGACGAGCTGGCACACCCGACGAGATCGCCAAAGCCGTTGTCTTTCTGGCTTCAGATGACAGCAGCTTTGTAAACGGCATTGAGCTATTCGTCGATGGTGGCATGGCACAAATCTAAGAAGATGCTGTGTTCACACCAGCTAACAATGCAGCAGACGGTTTAAAGCCGCTAGCGCTGCGTTCGAGTTTCTTTGTCGCCGCTGATTTGAGCCATTGGGCGTTTTGGGTGATGTGAGGTGTGGAACGGATGACGGATAAACTTGAGCAGAACAAACAGACGGTCACAGCATTTTATGACCTGATGTTCAATCAGTGTCAGCCCGCAGAAGCCATCGAGAAATATGTCGGCGATGTGTACATCCAGCACAACCCAACGGTGGCCGACGGGAAGCAGGCTTTCATCGAATATTTCGAGAGGATGGCGAAAGAATATCCGGGGAAGTGCGTCCAGTTTAAGCGCGTCTTCGCTGAAGGCAATTATGTAGTCTTGCATTGCTACCAGCAATGGCCGAGCGACAACGACTGGGCAGGCATCGACATCTTCCGCCTGGATGATAAAGGCAAGATAGTCGAGCATTGGGACGTGCTTCAGACCATCCCGGAAGCGTCGGCTAACGATAACACGATGTTCTGAACAGTTGAGTGCTGGTAGGGTGAAGTCCGGTTTGTACAACGGCACTGTTTATTCTAAATCAAGGAGAGTTGGCACAGATGGAATCTATGAAAGCAGCGGTATTAACTGCGTTTGGTGATGCTGAGAAGTTTGAGATTGGGGGCCGGCAACGATTCGTGTAAAAATGGACCACTTGCCCTGAAACTCCTATGGAATGAGGATTTAGAGCACAGTAACTTCACCTTGTAGGTGCAGGAATAATCACTGTGTCAAAATCCAGTGTGGGTGGACAACGATCGAGATTGAGATCATAGATGCCGAAACGATTAACGTGATGCGTCCAGTAGGGACTCAACGCAGCGACCGCCTCCGACTCAACTGGGTAGCCAGAGCGTGCTAGCTCCTGGAGTATCCGGCTCATTTCAAAGACGTTGTAGAAAATCAGACAATTGGCGATCAGGTGGTTGTACTTGATGATCTTGCGTTGGTCTTCACGATTGTTGGTAGCAATCACCCCCTCACCCCCAAAAGACAGCCATTTGGCAAAGCCATTAAACGCCTCACTTTTATTGGTTGCAGCTTGAATGGTGGCGCGCAGATCGGCATCATGAATGTATTGCAGCAAAAATCCTGTCCGCATGGCACAGCCTAGCTCATGAAACGCTCGATAGAGCTTGTTCTGACTGCTATTGGTACCTAACTTTCGCAAAATGGTAGAAGCAGCAATCTTACCTGCTTTAATCGATAAGGTAACCCGCAGCATATCGGGTAGATGAGTTTCAA
>NZ_JACJOR010000037.1:0-3689 GCF_014695615.1 Leptolyngbya sp. FACHB-711 | reverse complement strand
ATTTTTAATGATATTTTTAGCAATATTTTCATGTAAATAAATCCGCAACAAATTATTCTATTAACTATATTTTCGTGACATATTTTTAACGCAGTCTAATTTGCAATAAGGTTTGCAATGAATTAAGCATGAGTTGAGCTAAGTTGGTTCTCACTCATCCTCTGCCGTTAGAGGGATGTTCATTCAGTCAAAAAAGGCTTTTGATAAGTAGCTAGGATAATTAACGAGCTAGGTGCAACAGGTTGAGAATGCTGTTTGAGCAGATCTTGCTCTCTAGCTTAGAGCTCGGCCTGAAGTATAAAGGCAATCGCCTGCGGCAGGGGGAGTAGGAGCAATTCTGTGTCCGAATTATTAAACGCGCTTGAGGATGAGCGATTCCCGAAGCAATCCTCACACCCATTCTCAGATTCATCCCCAGACCCATCTTCACAGCGCCTGAACCGAACCGTATTAATTGCAGAAGATAACGAAATCGATCGAGAGTTGTATCGACGCTACCTGCTGCGAAATTCCGAGCAGACTTATCAGGTTCTGGAAGCTGTCACTGGGAAGGAAGCTCTTGATTTTTGTCGGCTTCAGCCAGACGTAGTGCTGCTTGACTATCGCCTGCCCGACTTTGAAGGACTGGAGTTTCTGAAGGCACTGCAAGCCCAAAGTGGTCATCTGTCGCCTCCGGTCATTGTGATCACTGGGCAGGGCAATGAGTCAATCGCCGTGCAGCTGATGAAAGCCGGGGCAGAAGATTATTTGATCAAGGGCAGGCTCTCGTCAGACGAGTTGCAGTTTGCAGTTGAAAGCGCGATCGAAAAGGCTCAACTTCAACGCAAAATTCGCCAGATCGAAGCCGAACGACAACAAAACCTGGAACGAGAGCGCATTATTAACCGGATTGCTCAGCAGGTTCATCGATCGCTTGATTTAGATGACATTTTGCAGACCACGGTGCAGGAAGTGCGGCAGTTTTTGCATACCGATCGCGTCTTGATTTTCAGCTTCGAACCAGAGCTGGAATGGGGCGCAGTCGTGGCAGAAGCCGTCGTGTCGCCGTGGGATTCTGTTTTATCAAACACGTTTCACGATCCTTGCTTTCATCGGGGCTACGCTGAAGGATATCGCCAGGGAAGGGTTATGGCGGCAGCAGATATCCGCACGATAGGGCTGGAACCCTGTCACCTTGAGTTTCTCGAAAGCTTGCAGGTGCGAGCCAATCTGGTCGTGCCAATTTTGCAGAAAGAGACGCTGTGGGGTCTGCTCATTGCCCAAAACTGTGCTGCTCCACGTGAGTGGAAACCCGCCGATGTCGATCTGCTAAAACAGCTTGCAACTCAGGTGGGTACTGCAATTCAGCAAGCCAACGCCTATGCCAAAATGGCAGAGTGGAACAATCGATTAATTGAAGTGAACGAAGCGCTGAAAGTCACGCTGAAAGAGTTGCAGACGACCGAAGAAGAACTGCGGCAGCAGCACGAACAGCTTGCCCACGAGCAGCAACGCTATCAGGACTTGTTTAACTTCGCGCCCGATGGCTATGTCGTCACAAATTCAAATGGGCAGATTCAGGAGGCAAACCAGGCGATCGTAGACTTATTAGCCGTTGAGCCGCAGTTTTTGCTGAACCAGCCGCTTGCTTGTTATCTGGCGAGTGCTGAAGATCAGCAAGCGTTTTTTATCCAGCTTAATCAGCCTCACTGTTTTCAGCAGGTGCAGTCGCTAGAGTTGCAGCTTCGATCGCAGCAGGGCAGGACGTTTCCCGCTGGAATTACTATTACGGGTATCTACAGCAATGGACAGCTCACCGGGCTGCGCTGGCTGATTCGAGACATCACCGAACGCAAACAGGCAGAAGCCGAACGAGAGCATTTATTACAGCAAGAGCAAGCCGCCCGCACCGCAGCAGAACGGGCAAATCGCCTCAAAGACGAATTTCTGGCTGTGCTGTCCCATGAGTTACGATCGCCGCTCAACCCCATTCTGGGCTGGGTTAAACTGCTTCAGAGCCATCAGCTTGCCCCAGAAAAAACAACGGTTGCCCTGGAGACGATCGAGCGCAACGCCAAACTTCAGGCACAGCTCATCGAAGATCTGCTCGACATCTCCCGCATTATGGGCGGCAAGCTAACTCTAAACGCAGCTCCGGTCGATCTAGCAACCGTCCTCTCAGCAGCGCTCGAAACGGTGCGGCTGGCAGCCATCGCAAAATCAATTCAGCTTGATCTGGCAATTCTCCCCTCGGAAAACAACGCAGCAACTCATCTGGCAGCAAACCGCGTTTTTGGCGATGCCACTCGCCTTCAGCAAGTCTTCTGGAATCTCCTGTCTAATGCCATCAAATTCACGCCAAACGGCGGCAGAGTTACGGTGAAGCTAGAACAGGTTGCAGCTCAAAATGGGGAGATGGGAAGTCGTGATACCCGCAGATCAGCCACTTACCCTTCCTCCACTTCCACACCCCTCCACTCCTCCGCCCCTCCACTCATCCCTCCCTTCACCCAAGTCACCATTACCGACACCGGAAAAGGCATTGCTCCCGAATTTCTGCCCTTTGTGTTTGAATATTTTCGGCAGGAAGACGCTTCCACAACGCGTCAGTTTGGAGGACTGGGCTTAGGAATGTCGATCGCCCGTCAGATGGTGGAAATGCACGGAGGAACGATCGCGGCTGCCAGCCCTGGTGAGGGACAGGGAGCCACGTTCACAGTTTGCCTGCCCCTGATCAGGAGTCAGGGAGATGGAAAGTTGAGGAGATGGAGAGAAAACAATTCCTCTACCCCGCCTACCTCCCCTAACCCCGCATCCCCTTATCCCTCTACTCATCCCCTGGCTGGGGTACGAGTGCTGATCGTCGATGATGAGCCGGATACACGCGAGTTTCTGGCGTTTCTGCTGCAAGATGAGGGCGCGACGGTGACAGAAGCCACCTGTGCTGCTGATGTCTTGCAAACAATGGAGCAGTTCAGCCCTGATGTGATTGTCAGCGACATTGGAATGCCTGAAATAGATGGCTATATGTTGATGCAAAGACTCCGTACCTCTCAACAAACGCGATCGATCCCGGCAATTGCCCTGACGGCATACGCCAGCAAATCTGATCAGCAGCAAGCCATTGCCGCAGGCTTTCAGCGACACGCAACGAAACCGATCGATCCCGGTAAAATGATTGCCCTAATCCAGGAGCTAGTCCAACCCCAGTAGTTGTTTGCCTGCTGCCCGCAAGAAGTTAAACAGGGCGATCGAGCAAGTCGGACGGGTTGAACTGGTTAAACAAGTCGGATAAATCGGATAAATCGAATAAATTGGGTAAAAAAGTAGTCATAGTAACCCTTTGGCGTAAAGGTTTACCTATAGATTAGATCGATAAATTATTTGAAGGTGGCTATATTCGAGTCGCCAAATTGTCAGGCTGTTAAGGAAAACCTTTATTGATTAAGGTATTCACTTCTGAGTGTGTCTGATTTCGCCCAGGTTGAGCGGTATCGCTGTAGCCAATCGGCTGAAGGCAAAGTACAGGGATTTCACCTTTGTTTTGGGTAGAGCAGTTGTTTTGGATAGAGCAGTTGTATCAAGCACTGCCCTCAGGTTTCTGGCTGAATGTGGACAGCGATGCCTGAAGTCGTGATGAATTGTCATTTGCACAAGGGATGGATTGTCATTTGCACAACATGGAGCAAGGGGTAGCCGGATGTGTTGGG
>NZ_JACJOR010000369.1:0-8161 GCF_014695615.1 Leptolyngbya sp. FACHB-711 | reverse complement strand
ATAGAGATCGCTGGCAGGATATGCCTTGCCGCCGCGAAACTGCTCCATTGGCGCATATCCTTCTGTGCCAATTCGGGTTCCCTGCTCTCCGGCAGACTCTTCGTTAATTTGCTTGGCAACGCCAAAATCGATCAGAATTAGGCGATCGTCTGACTGACGGCGCAAAATATTGGCAGGCGTAATATCTCGGTGAATCACCTGATGGCGATGAATAAAGCGCAGCACGGGCAACACATCCGAGAGCACATCCCGAATCTGTCGTTCGCTAAACGCCCCATTTTGCCGCATTTCTTGCAGCAGGCTTTGTCCCTCGACGAATTGCTGCACCAGATACAGGTAGCGTTCCTGCTCAAAATACGCTAGCAGCGTTGGAATCTGGGAATGCTCACCCAGTTCGTCCAACCGTACCGCTTCCTGGTTAAAAAGCTGAACCGCCTTATCCAAAGACTTCGTTCCCTGAATTTGCGGCGAAAACTGCTTGATCACACATTTGCTGTTCAGTCGATCTTCGTCAACTGCCAAATACGTCTTGCCAAATCCACCTTGTCCGAGTGGCTGCACTGCCCGATACCGACCTCGCAGGCGGATCAGAGCATCGCCGCAGCCTTGACAGATTGTTTCACTTGCGGAGTTGAGCGGTTTCTTGCAGTGAGGATTGAGACAGCAAATCATAGCGGGTAGTGCACTCAGGCGAAGGGTTGTTTCCTAATCTTTCCTCCTAACCTCAAGATGCCCAAACCAGGCAGTGTAACGGGCAGAAGGTAACGTAAATCGGGCAGCGACAAGATCATGAATTGCCCCAGTCATTCTCCCAACGGGAACCCACGCTCCAGCGGACAATTTCAATGTTTCTCAACATCGTTTCTCAACATAGAGCCAGTTCAATGCTCTGGATAGTTTGACAGCTTGGCATCAAACCTTGGCATTCCTTAGCATTAACCTCAGCACTTCCTTGAGAAAAATTCTTTTAGCACAGTAATTGCTCTAGCCTAAATCTTAAATTTAATCATAGGCTGGATACTACATTCTGAAGCGATCGCACTCTACAAAAATCGCCGCTTTTCCCTAGCCCTTCTCCTCTAGCTTGGCATTCCTTGGGGCACTCCTCTGGGCAGTTACCTGCACGATCGCCTGACGAAAGCCCAGCACTACCAGCACATTTGCCAGCGTCAAAAATGACTCTGCACTGCCATGCAACCAGTCCACATTAGCAAGAGCTTCACCGTAAGCTACTTTTGCGTAAATTCCCGCAGGAATCGTCACACCCACAAACACCAGCGTCATATAAAAGCCAATCAGGGCAAGCCGGGGCATTTGGTGCGAACGAGTGAGAAACCAGAGGAAACCAAGATAGGGGAACAGGGATAGACCAAATAGGGTTTCGGGAGTCATGCGATCGGGGTGTCCTTACGGCTTTGCCAGATCCACCAGCCTGCAGCGCACAGGGTGAAATTACCAATCAGCGTAGTTGCAGCTTGCAGCATCACCAGCCATTCCAGCGCAGGGCTGTTATCAAAAAAGTGCCAGGTACAGGCACACATCGCGCTAATAAGCGCAGGCAGCATCCCAAACGAGAGGGCACGCCATGCAGAATTGCGGCTTACCTCGCTATAAGTCCAGATCAGCCAGATGGCGGCGATCCACTCAATCACGCTGGAGACATGAATCATCCAGGTGGGAATCGAAAGGGCGTGCATGAGGGGGCATGGATAAAACAATCAGTTTGTATTGTAGCTTGCGAGCCCGAACCAGGCTCTATCCGTTTCTCAATGCCCATCTAGCAGCGAACCAGAATCAAAGCGAACCAAACCTGAGGAAAATACCTGCGAAAAATTACAGAGGCTTCATAATTTCGGGTGATTGCATAAAAAACTGCTGCTAAAGCAGACAACGGAATTTCGATCGAAGAAAGTAGTGATGTAATCTTCACTACGAAATACTTTGCTGAATCTACGGAGAGTCGCGTTGACCTGCTCTCCTGATTCTCGCATTGTGATTCACACCTTTCCTTGTTCTCCATTCATTCCTCAGCCCCAATGTCTATGCCTGCTATGTCCCCTAAAGTTCGCCTGGAATCTTACCTGACGCTGGAAGAGTTAAAGAATCGCTATAAGCAAACCAAAGACCGGATTGAAGCACGTCGCTGGCATTTGCTGCTGCTGGTGGCACAACAATGGACGATCAAGCAAGCCTCAGAACTGGTTGGGCTGAACTACGACTACGCCAAAACGATCGTGCGCCGCTACAACAGCGAGGGACCGGAATCCGTCCGCAATCGCATCAAAGAACGCCAACCCCCTACCCCCCGATCGCTGCTCACCCCTGAACAGCAGCAGGAACTCCGACAGGTGCTTCAGGGCACGGCTCCCGATGGAGGAAGCTGGTCTGGTCCCAAAGTTGCTCAGTGGATCGCAGAGAAGACCGGACGGGATCGCGTGTGGGCACAGCGCGGGTGGGAATATTTGCAGCGGTTTGGGAATTCCCGATAGCAGGGTGGATACGCGATTACTCCTCCACATCCCCACTCCTCATCCCTACTCCTCATTCCCCTACCCATTTACCCATCCACCCATCCACCCCCTCTCTCCAGTATTGTTTTAGGAGAAACGCACCCAGGGGAAGTCAAAAATGCGGGCAGTACTATGCGGCTACTATGGTATGGGAAATGGCGGCGACGAGGCACTGCTGGCAACGCTGCTGCAAATGCTGCCTGCTCACGTTGAGCCGATCGTACTTTCTGGCAATCCGATCGAAACTGAGAAGCAGTATCAGGTCGAAGCGGTACCGCGCAAATCCTTACCTGCGATCGTTCAAGCATTTCGCCGAGCAGATGCGTTTGTTTGGGGCGGCGGAAGCCTGATGCAAGATGCCACCAGTGCCCTAAATCCCTTTTACTATGGGGGGTTGATGCTGCTAGCCCAGCAGATGGGCTTACGCACGATCGCTTGGGCACAGGGTGTGGGTCCCTTACGGCGATCGATCTCTGGCTGGCTGGCACGTCAGTCTTTTCGAGGCTGTACTGCGGTGAGTGTTCGAGACAGTGCGTCGGCTTCACAGGTAGATTCCTGGCAAGTGCCGCTGACCCTGGCTCCCGATCCAGTCTGGGCACTGAAATCCCTGCCCGTTCCGGGTTTGTGGGATTTGCCTGCGCCCAGGGTTGCCGTTGCCCTGCGCTCCCACTCGCGCCTTACACCCGATCGCCTGACGCTGATAACCCGTGCCCTGGCAGATTTTCAGAAGGCAACGCAAACCTGTATTTTGCTCGTTCCGTTTCAGCCCGCCCAGGATCTCGCGATCGCCGAAGCGATCCAGCCGCAACTTCCGGGCGTGAGCCGTATTTTGACGCTGATCGATCCTCAGCAGCTCAAAGGCTTGTTTCAAGGAGTAGAGATGACGATCGGGATGCGGCTTCATGCGCTGATTATGGCGGCGGCGGCGGAGTGTCGCTGTTATGCCATCAGCTATGATCCCAAGGTGAGCCAACTCATGCAGGATTTTGAAATGTCAGGTGCGACGCTGGACTCCCTGCCGACGACAGCGAGCGCGTTAACCCATGATTGGCTGGAGCTATTTGCCAATGGCGATGCCCTGAATCCAGCTCAAATTCAGGCAACGGTCGATCGAGCGCTGATTCATCAGGAAGTATTGCGATCGGCTTTACGTTAGGGGAGTCAAGTCAATTCAGCGGAGTGGCTGCGCCAGACGATCGAGCCACTTGCTTAACCGAGTCCTTAACTATAAGATGAGCGGCAGTAAGATGAGCGGCAGTCGGGCAACACCATTAACTAACTTATAAATCTGTTGCTAAACCGATTTTCTATGTTACTAAGTTAAGAGTCTCAGTGAAGCGTGTGCGGCAGGCTGGACTGAGATTGGGTGATCTGAAGAAAGTTGAACAGCCGAAGTAGAGGAAATCTTCCCTATTTCAAGCGAATTCGGCAAGATTTGAGGATTGGTGTGCTGTTTCTCAGATGTGTTGTTTCCTAATAGTCTGTGTCGATCAAGATGGTGTGAGTTTAGCCGGACGGAGTCTGCCGTGCGGTGAAATTGAGCTTAGGTGATGCGTGCCCTTGTGAGTGGAAGCTATGAGTGAACCGAATTTCCCTTTGAAGCCTCAGGCAGAACCAGGACTAGAATCTTCCCTAGACTGGTGGAATCCTTTTCCCGAACTGACCGATTCTGAACTGGCAAAGACCGAAGCAACCTGCGAATCGCCAGACGTGCAGCCTTTAGCGTTAGATGAGTCAGCGTCGCAAGAAGTTCCCCTTACGGCCCCGGTTAACGCTTATGTTGCGCCTGTAGTCGTTAGCCCGTCGAGCGGGGTTAGCCCAGCAATCGCCAGTCCAGGGTCAGCATCAGGAAAGCCTGCGGCAAGCGAGATTTCTGAGTCGCTCACGGCTGCTCTGTCAGAACAGCTTCCCCAGTCATCTGAGCCGCCGAACCTGATTGATTTGATCAGCCTGATTCAAGAATTAAATCAATGTAATGGGGTGCTGCTCGATCGCGTTTCCCAGCTTGAAGAAGCCCTGGAACGCAGTCAACAAGCCCTAAAAGGACAAATCGAACGATCGCCTGAAGCGTTTGCTACTCCCCAGTCTGAAGATCTGGCAACAGCTCAGGCACAGATTGCCAACCTGTTTAGCCAGCTTGAATTTGCCCATCAAACCAACCAGCGACAGCACATCCTGATCGAAACGCTTACGGCAGAACTGGAAAGTAGCCAGGAGCGAGCTGCCCAGCTTGAGCGGGAGGCTGCCCTACTTCAGCAGCGATACAACGAACAGGTGCAGTCCTTAGTGCAGTCCGAAGGAACCTGCCGCGATTTGCAGGCAAGGCTTCAACGTCAGCAGCGATACACACTTCAGTTTAAAGCCGCGCTCGAAAAATGTCTGGAGATGCCGATGCCGCAAACGGACTCCAGCACAGAAATGATTGCTCCCCCGATCGATAGCCTCCTCCTGCCCAAAGCACAGCAGATTCAACCCTGGTCAAAGCCTGTTGTCCTGCAAGAGTCGCTGCTTCCCTGGATGAAGCGGTTCAAGAGTGCGGATGAACTGGCTTCCCTAGAGGCAGATCAGGCAGCGGCTGAAGTCGCAGAACTCCTGTCTGAAATTGCTCCGATCGAAGAACCAAAGGCGATTGAAGAACCTGTCCGCTCCAATCCAATCACAGTTCAGCTCCCGGTGCTTGCTCCGCTCAGTGCAACTGCATCAGATACCGCAGAAGATCAGCTCCAAGAGCAGGAAGTGTTTGTTGAGGCTGATCAAACTACCGCTCAACCTCAAGCAGAGCCGATCGCTTCGCAGTTTGCCGCAGAAGCTACTGCCTTAGAGCCAGCCCCTCCTGTCTCAATTAGCTACGACCTAAAGACCTCGGCTGAAATCTTGCCGTCGCCCGATCTGCTGACCCAATTGGATGCCGTCGTTCAACCGCTCGCCGATCACTTTGTGGAGGCTTTGCTGTCTCAGACGGTGGGTCCTCAAACCGTAAGTTCTCAAACCGTGAGTACAGAAGCGGCAGAAGCAGAAATGGCAGAAACCAAGCCAATGCAGGGCGAATCTCCTGAAATAATGGCTGTTGAATTGCCACTAGTTGAGTCTATTGCTGACCCCGATGACGTGATTGTTTCTGACGCCGATCGCCTGCTGGCTTCTGCAATGTCCGAAGCGGAAGATGCCCTCTGGCAAGACCTGGCGCGACTGATTGAGGTTGCTCCAGAAGAGGTAGTCAAAGCAAGTTTAACAGGCGATTTGACAGCGTTTGCATCACTCAATTTCGATGAGTCAGAACAGCCTGCCCAACCCTTAAATCCTCCCTCAATCAATCCTTCCTCGACTTCTGCCCCCCTCAATTCGAAGCCACAAACTGGTGTAACAGAACCTCAAATTTCAACACCGCCCACCGAACCAGCCACGCAGAAAAGCTCTATTCCAGCCCTGGCTGCTAACCCAAACGCGCCCTCACCGCTTTTGCATCCGTTCCGCCCTGTAAAGGCAAAGCGATCGCTGAGCAGTGTCGAACTTCCATCGTTTTTGCAGCAGGAAGACTCAAAGCCCCTGCCGACCTGAAGCCGCCTTACGCAGGTGTGCCAAAGTTCTGTGTCCAGTAGTAGCGGGACTGAACTGTACCGGAGTCTTGCTCCATCAAGAAAAATCCGACTCCCAGTTCCGTTAACTCTGGGTTGAGAATGTTAGCTCGGTGACCAGAACTCTGCATCCACGCCTGCACCACGTTCTCTGGTGTTGCATAGCCTGCTGCTACGTTTTCTCCTGCGCTGTCGTAGCCATAGCCTGCTGCCCGCAATCGATCAAATAGCGAAGAGCCATTCGAACCGGTGTGACCAAAGAAGTCATTCAACGCCATGTCCTGGCTATGAGCCAGCGCGGTTGCCGTTAACACAGAGTTCCAGCGCAAGGGCGACAACCCTGCCTGTGCTCGATATTGATTGGTGATGTCTAACACCGATTGGACGATCGGATCTGGGGCTTGAGGCAGAGGAAGCTGTAGGTTGGCCAGACCGACCTGAACGGGTTCCTGGTCGAGCTTCAATTGATAGCGCGTTTTGCCTTGCTGGCGCGAAACTCGCACATAGTAGGTTCCAGGACCGACCTCACGGCGAATGGTTTCGCTGGTGCGCCCAGGCTGGCTAGACTGACTCAACAGTTTGCCCTGCTGATTGAACAGTTCAAGATTTGCGTTCGCCTGAAGTCGGGATAAGGAAAGGTTCAGCCAGCCGCGCTGTTGGGAGTGAATTTTGTAAAGCCGCTCCGGGGTCAAAGAATTGAGCCGTCCGGTGCTGCTGTCCTCAGCCATTAGAACTTTAGCGGTACTAGCAGCTCTGAAATCTTTCGATCGCATACGCACTGTCTCTGCTCTAAGAACGGGCATTGCTAGTGTTTGTTCTGCGACGAAAAAAACAGTCAGTGTAATTGTCTAAAATTAGACTTTTTTTTGATACAGTCCGTACTTTTACGGCTTTGCTTCAACTCAGAACATCCTCGGATAAAGGCATATTTAATCAAACACTAAAGCTGAACTGCTTGAATTAATTGGTTTTTAGCGAGAAGCCCTTCAAGTAGAGATATTTGCAGAAAAAATCATTTCCTACGCGGTCATGTGACCAAAATCACATTCAACGTCTCAACCTACCGATAGAAGACAAATTTTGATTACCTGTTTCGATCGTTTGTTAAGCAGTTGTTTGAGCTTTGCAGTAGTATCCAACCGTGATACTCAACAGCAATATCTAATAAGTACCGACAGTTCGATCGCAATGCATGAATGACTAAATCTGCTTTGAAAATCGCGTTTCATCCGTGGGGGTGAGTATGGTGGTGAGCGCGATCGCAATCATGAGGTCTTCTGCATAAATTGAAGATCCCTATTACCCATTAAGCAACGCCCGTTTAAGCCACAAGTAAGCCACAATAAATAACGTTTTGAACGGGTAGAAAACGAATTAGTTTAATACATCTTAGATATACTATCAGATACTCTCCGTGCCAGAAAAAACACGGGTGCAGCGATAGCAGGGCGAATTATAGGAAACCAGGAAATCGAACGAATGAAGCGGGAAACAAGAAAACATCATCGCACCGATTCGTTTATGCGTTTGGCTATTGTGGGATTGACGGTGGGAGTGATTCTGGGTACAGTCACCCATGCCCTGCTCAATCGAATGCAGGTAAAGCAACGACTCGCCTGGGGAACTGTGAAACAACTGACCCTGACCTCAATTTCTCCAGGGGTGAATCAGGCTGTCGCAATGTTTCCACTTGCTTCGCCGACGCATCAACTCATACCCGTTTCTCCAAAAACAGATCGCATTACGATTAGTGCAGTCGGTGATCTGATTCCGGGCAGCAATTCTAAGGGCAGTCTTTTACCCGCAGAACCGGGAGAAGCACTAGCGCAGGAAACTCAGCTTTTGTTTGGCAAAATTAAGCCTTTTCTGGGGGAAGCCGACATCACTTTTGGCAATTTTGAAAGCACGTTGACGACTTATCCCTACAGCGCAAAAAATACGAGTCAGAGAATGACGTTTGCCTTTCGCACGCCGCCTGTGTATGCCCAAATGCTTAAAGAAATGGGATTTGATGTGTTAAACGTTGCGAATAACCACACGTTTGATTTTGGCGAGCCGGGATTTACAGAAACGATC
>NZ_JACJOR010000368.1:0-4310 GCF_014695615.1 Leptolyngbya sp. FACHB-711 | reverse complement strand
GCCGCCGCCATTGGGTTTCATGCAGTTCCAGTAAAACGTATGGTTCCAGGCTTGAGCTGCGTTGTTGAACAGCCCGCTCTGGCTTTTTGCTGCATCACCGTTGAAGGATGTTTTGATCACCTCTTCGATCGGCTTATCTGCCATGCCTTGCTCGGCTGCCATTTTGTTGTAGTTAGTGACGTAGGCAGCATGGTGTTTGTCATGGTGAAACTCCAGCGTACCGGAGGAGATATGAGGTTCTAGAGCCTTGTAATCATAAGGAAGGGGAGCTAGTTCGTAAGCCATCGTGTTCGTCCTCTCGTAAAATTGTTAAGTTCTATGGACTGAAACGTAAGAAAAGGGAATCAAAGGGAGTCGGTGTTTGCTGATCAAAAGCAGTTTCCCCTCGGGGGAATCGCCTCGCCCTTAACACCCAATCAGCCTAAATCTGTGCTGCATAAAATTCTCTTTTGCAGCAAGAAACAAACTATCGAAAGCATTTTATATCAAAAACTAGAGAATATTAGTATCCTGCCGCCCCCGTCGTTGTTTCTCAGTGACCTAAAAGCAAAATTAGAAGCAAAATCGTTCCCTCTACTTCCCTTACCTCCCTACTTACGATTCTCCCAAAAACACCCAAGCGAATCCGCCGAAAATGCGGCTATCATGTTGCATGGGCTACCGATACAGGTCAATATGGGCAGACAACGTTCGATCCTCGCATTTATCTTCGTGCTGGCAATCGCCGCGATCGTCGTACTAATAAAAGTGCCGCTCCAGCTTGGACTGGATTTGCAGGGCGGTTCGCAAATTACGCTTCAGGTCAGAACCACCGAAGCCGTCCCGCAGATTACGCCTGAAAAGCTGGACGGCGTAAAGCGCGTCGTCGAAAACCGAATTAACGGTTTGGGCGTTTCCGAAGCCGTAGTGCAAACGGTGGGTGAAAACCAGCTTCTCGTTCAGCTTCCGGGCGTGAGCGATCCGGCTCAGGCAGAGCGGGTTCTGGGTGGAACGGCGCAGCTTGACTTCCGGCGTCAGCGATCCGGAACCGAGGCCCAGTTGAGCGTAGAATATCAGGTCTTGCGGGGCTTGCTTCAGGAACAGGTTGCTCTGAGCCAGGGCAACGACCAGGAAGCGATTCAGAAGAATAAAGAAGCGATCGATCGCAGCAGTAAAGCGATCGCAGAACTATTTGATAAAACTGATTTCACAGGCGACAGTCTCAGAAATGCCTATCCGCAGCCGCTCGGGCAGGGAAGCAATACTTGGGAAGTGGTGCTAGTGTTTAACGATAAGGGAGCGGAGCAGTTTGCCCAGCTTACAAAAGATGTGGCAGGAACCGGACGCAGCTTGGGAATTTTCCTGGATCAGCGGCTTCTGAGTGCGCCGGTCGTGGATGCACGTTATGCCGAAACCGGAATTACAGGCGGTACTGCCAGCATTAGTGGCAACTTTACGACTCAATCTGCCAACGATCTGGCAGTTCAGCTTCGCGGCGGTGCGTTGCCCGTTCCGGTGGAAGTTGTGGAAAACCGCACTGTGGGCGCAACCCTGGGGCAGGACAGCATTCAGCGCAGCATTTATGCCGGAGTTGCCGGGCTGCTGCTGGTGCTAATTTTTATGGTGATTTATTACCGTCTGCCTGGATTAATCGCCGATATTGCCCTGGTACTCTATGCCCTGTTTACGATGGCAATTTTTGACCTGCTCGGCGTGACCCTCACCCTGCCAGGAATTGCCGGATTCATTCTCAGCATCGGTATGGCGGTAGACGCAAACGTGCTGATTTTTGAGCGAACGCGGGAAGAGCTAAAAGCAGGCAAAACGCTGTACCGATCGGTCGAATCCGGCTTTTATCGCGCTTTTTCCAGCATTCTCGACAGTAACGTGACCACGCTGATTGCCTGTGCTGCCCTATTCTGGTTGGGAGCTGGACTGGTGCGCGGTTTTGCGCTGACGCTGGCTCTGGGCGTAGGCGTGAGTATGTTTACGGCACTCACCTGTAGCCGGACGCTGCTGCTGCTGGCACTGAGTCTGCCCAGTCTGCGGAATCGGAACTGGTACTGTCCGAACCTCTCTGCTTCTCCTTCTCTTCAAGCCGAAAAAACGTCATGACACTGAAAGTCATTCAACAGCGATCGATCTGGTGGGCAATCTCTGGAGTCGTCATTCTAGCGGGTTTGATTGCCATGCTGATTTCCTGGCAGCAAATCGGTGCGCCACTGCGTCCCAGTCTCGACTTTGTGGGCGGAACTCGGCTGCAGCTTGAGCGTGATTGCGCTCAGCCCAATAACTGTACAGAGCCGATCGATCCGGCAATTGTGCGTCAGGTGTTAGAGTCGCAAAATCTGGCAAGCAGCAGCATTCAGATCGTGGGGCAGGATCAGCAAGCCGTGTCGCTGCGAACTTCTTTCCTCAGTCCTGATCAACGTTCCCAGCTTCAAGATGCGCTATCTAAAGAACTCGGCGCATTTGATCCCCAAAAAACTCAGATTGACACCGTAGGGCCAACGATCGGACGGCAGTTGTTTACCTCTGGTTTGCTGGCGTTGGTGCTGTCGTTTGTTGGGATCATGGTTTATGTGGGCTTTCGCTTTCAGCCGGACTTTGCGGTGTTTGCGATCGTCGCCCTGTTTCACGATGTGCTGATTACAGTTGGTGTTTTTGCCATTTTGGGACTGACGCTGGGCATTGAGGTAGACAGCCTGTTTATCGTGGCACTGCTGACGATCGTGGGCTTTTCGGTTAACGATACCGTGGTCATTTACGATCGAATTCGAGAGACAACTCAGATTGACGGCGATCGTTCGATTAATGAGATTGTGGATGATGCCGTGAATCAAACCCTGGCGCGATCAAT
The DNA here is from genome assembly GCF_014695615.1 of Leptolyngbya sp. FACHB-711. Classification (NCBI taxonomy): domain Bacteria; kingdom Bacillati; phylum Cyanobacteriota; class Cyanophyceae; order Leptolyngbyales; family Leptolyngbyaceae; genus Leptolyngbya; species Leptolyngbya sp. FACHB-711. The sequence goes on along the minus strand of NZ_JACJOR010000368.1, from coordinate 1,471 downwards.
TAACACAACGCTGACGGCACTGCTGCCTTTGACGGCAATCTTCTTCCTGGGCGGCGATACGCTGAAGTATTTCGCGCTGGCTCTGATTATTGGTTTCCTTGCCGGCGCCTATTCCAGCATTTTCATTGCCAGTACAATGCTTGCTTGGTGGCGGGTGCGAAGTGAAAGAACCGTTCCAGCCACGCCGATCGAAGGGAACTAATGCGTCATGCCCAAAAAACCGATCGCAACCGAACAACGGGTCATCCTGCAAGATGTAAACTGGGCGCAATATGAGCAGCTCTTAAAAGAACTCGGCAAAGAGCGACAAACACGGCTCACCTACTGTCGGGGCAAGCTAGAAATGATGACCCCAATCGACGCACACGAGCGATGCAGTAAGCTGATCGAGTCGCTGCTGCTGGTGCTGACAGAAGAAAAACAAATTCCCTTGACGACGATCGCGCCTGTGCTGCTGAAGCACCCGGAATACGGCTATGCAACCGAAACCGATACGGGCTACTACCTTCAAACCAACGCGCTTCAGAAACGCAAGCCCGCGATTGTGCTTCCTGATGAACCACCGCCTGATGTGCTGGTCGAAGTCTCTCTAACCAAAAGCGCGATCGAAAAACTGCCGCTCTATGCCACGTTAGGGATTACCGAAGTTTGGCGATACCTGACAACCGCAGGCGATGATGTTCTCAAGGGCAAACTCCACATTTATCATCTGCACGATTCAGACTACGTTGAGCAGTCTCACAGCCTTCACTTTCCCTTCCTTCCCGCCGATCGCATTCAGCAATTTCTAGAGCAAAGCGACTCGATGAGTTTGGCAGCTGCACTGCGCGTTTTGCGATCGTGGGTGCAGGAGCTTTCTGATTGAGGCTTTTCTACTCTGGGGGAGAGGCTTCATAATCAAAATAAATATGCGAAAACTACTTTTTACAGACAAAGAAACGCTCAAAGTGCGGGCGATCTTTCTGGGCGAAAGCCTGGAACTTAAAGCACTAGAAACCACCGATTACCTCGGTAAGCTGCCACTAGTCGTTCCGGCGGGTGAGCAGGGTTGTGCCGTCTTCTTTCGCTACGGTGCCATTACCCTGTTTGGGTTGAGTCCAGTCGAGGAGGCTTCCTTCTTAAATAACCTGACGCCGTTTGTCACCCAGCCTTTTTCTAAGCCAGAAACTGAGGAAGCCGTGCTACAGCTCGATGTAGTGAACGGTGGGCGTGTCGAAAATGGCGTGATCTGGGTGCAGGATTTCAGCATTGAGCGACTGCAAATTGTGGCGGAAGTGCTGGCAAAAAGTGTTGTGTTAGCGCACTATGAGTCGGGAACCGCCCGCATTTTCGACCAGCTCGAACCCCTGGCAGATGGGCTTCAGCGCACTACCAAAGACGAACGCTGGGGTAAAGAACTGCTGCGGCAATTAGGCAGAACGCTCTCAATTCAGCACAGAATGGTGGGACGGGTCGAAATTACCGATAAGCC
>NZ_JACJOR010000367.1:0-11641 GCF_014695615.1 Leptolyngbya sp. FACHB-711 | reverse complement strand
GTGAAATATTCATAAGCCTCATCGGTGATGTGATAAATGCCGCGATCGCGACACAGGGCATTCACCTGCCGCAAAGTTGCTTCGGGATAAACGACTCCGGTCGGGTTGTTGGGGGAAATCGTGACGATCGCCTTTGTTTTTGGCGTAATTGCTGCCTCGAGCCGAGCGAGATCAATCTGATAATTTGCGTCAGTGGGAACCGTCACGACCGCACAGTTCGCCATCTGAATCGCCATCTCGTGATTGAAATAAAAAGGCGTTTGCAGAATTACTTCATCGCCCGCATCTGCGATCGCCAGCAGCGCATTCACGAAACCCATATTGCTGCCAACCGTCACCACAATTCGATTCGCGTCTGAAGTTTCGATGCCGTTATCAGTTTTCAGCTTGCGGGCGATCGTCTCCAGCAGCGGCGGAATGCCCTCGATTGACTGATAGCGATGATTGTTGGGATTCGCAAGAAACTCGCTGATGCCCTCGATCGCTTGCGGTGGCGGCGGATAAAACACAATCCCTTGCCCCAGCGGAATCGTACCGGGATTGCTGCGAATTAAATCTCCAACGATTGGAATCACCGGAGACTGGACTGCCTGCATTCGCAAGGATTCTGTATTCATATTTTGCGCGGATTAAAACAAGGAGCGGTCGTGCGTCAAATCTCTTTTTGACTGTAGCGCAACTGCTGATGGTGTCGGGGGTTGTGTAAAAGGTCGCAAAGGTTCTGGTTACACCGTAGCCCTACTGAAGGAGCTAGGAGCGCAGATCCAAGTCGCAGTCCAGAATGTCAACGATCGGCTAAAAACAATCGATCGTTCCTGGTAATACTAGGAACTGTGGCTTAAGATCAAAGACTTGAGACAGGGAAATTCATTGGTTGCGCTCGCAAGTCACTGAACAAGTCACTGAATCTGTGCAGCGGATGAGCTTCCCAACTGCCCACCCAACTTCTACCTGCAAGGAGCAATTCGTGAGTTCAGATCTCGCCCTGATGCCCAATCCGACAGCAAATTCTACGGCTGCTGACCCGGCAACCTTCGATCGCTATGTGATGGCTACCTATGCCCGCTTTCCGCTGACCCTGGAGCGTGGGGCAGGCTGCCACGTGTGGGACACCGAAGGGCGCGAGTATCTGGATTTTGTCGCCGGAATTGCTACCTGTACCTTAGGACACGCTCACCCCGCAATGGTGAATGCCGTGACGCAGCAAATTCAGAAGCTGCACCATGTTTCTAATCTGTACTACATTCCCGAACAAGGCGAGCTGGCAAACTGGCTGGTCAATCATTCCTGTGCCGATCGCGTGTTTTTCTGCAACTCCGGCGCAGAAGCCAACGAAGGCGCAATCAAGCTCGCCCGCAAATACGCCCATACCGTGCGCGGCATTCAGAACCCTGTCATTCTCACTGCCCACGCCAGCTTCCACGGTCGCACCCTCGCCACCATCACCGCCACCGGGCAGCCGAAATATCAAAAAAACTTTGACCCGCTGATGCCGGGATTCTACTACGTCCCGTACAACGACATTACTGCCCTGGAAGAGGCGATCGCCCTCCTCGATCAGTCCGAAGCGCAGGTCGCCGCCATTATGCTGGAGGCACTGCAAGGCGAAGGCGGTGTGCGTCCCGGTGAAGCTGCCTATTTCCAGCGCATTCGCGAAATCTGCAACGAGAAGGGCATTCTGCTGATCCTTGACGAAGTGCAGGTCGGTATGGGGCGCACGGGTAAATACTGGGGCTATGAGCATCTGGGCATCGAACCAGACATTTTCACTTCTGCGAAAGGACTCGGTGGCGGCATCCCGATCGGCGCAATGCTGTGCAAATCCTTCTGCGATGTCTTCCAGCCCGGAGATCATGCCAGCACCTTTGGCGGCAATCCGTTTGCCTGCGGCGTTGCCCTTGCGGTCTGCCAGACGCTAGAACAGGAAAATTTGCTGGCTCAAGTCCAGGCACGCGGAGAGCAGCTAAGAGCCGGACTGCGATCGATCGCCGCTCAATATTCCACTATCATCAGCGAAGTACGCGGCTGGGGCTTAATTAACGGGATGGTGATCAATTCTGATGCCGAACTAACTGCTCCTCAAATTGTGAATGCTGCGATCGCGGAAGGCTTACTGCTCGTTCCGGCAGGTCCAAAAGTGGTGCGCTTTGTGCCGCCGCTGGTGGTATCAGAGGATGAAGTAGAGCAAGCGATCGGGGCTGTGGCGCGGGCAATGGAGAAGTTGGTGTAGGTGGATAGGTGAGTCGGTGGGTGAAGCGATGCTTTTGTTCTGTAAGTTTTCACCCATCGATCGTTTTTCGCTAACGTTGCCCATCACCCGCCGCAGATAACCTTTGCAACTTACCGATCAACTCTCGGCGGTCGGTGTGCATGGGTGTTGTTATACCTCGATTGCTTTTGCATTTTTGTCAACTTGCGATCCTATTCCTACACAGTTATCTAAATTACTGGTCCCGAAGGCTCAGTGCGATAACTTAAGTGTTCGAGATGGTATTCAACCGTTTCGCGCATATCGCGGAGTGTGAATTCCATTTCAGAGATCGCTTCGCACTTGCGTAAAATCACATTGCCGCAATCCTTTGTCTTTTCTAAAAGCCTTGGAAATTCTGTTTTCAAGCTTTGTGCAACATCTTCAGACATTGGGCGGTAATCATCCTTATCAGTGATATAAACAATGTTGAGCCAGAGTTCATACGGTTCTTCGGGGGGAAGTTCATCTTCGGGATCATAAGAAAGACGGAAAGACAATATTCCAGAAGAATTTTTCTTACCTTTCTTCTCAATGTATGCGAAAACTTCACGAAGCCTATCAACGAGGCTGTTCGGTAGAGCATGGCGACGATATCTAGCAGCCAACCAACTTTGAAGAATTTGCCGAGAATGAGTGAGTTTATAAGTATCATCAGGCTGAACTGCCTCAAGCTTATCTTTCTGTACTATCAATCTTTTTGAAGAGAGCAGTTCGAGGGAAACAGGTTTTTCACCGTCTGTGTAATCTAAGTGTAAAACGCGCGGATTTTTCCCATGTGTGTAATTCCCATTGCTTTGCTCCAAGATACGAGCAAAGATGAATTCTACAGCAGGTTCAGCATCCAGATTGTCATTGGCGATATCACAATCGTGAGATATTGCTATAGCTAGAGCAGTATCAGGCATATCGGTCAAGCCTACTGCCTGAAAGTCTTTCCCAGTCAGGACGCTACCCTGTCGCCATCTGGTGTTTCGGGACCAAGGCATTTCTAACACTAACTCCTCTCATGGATAGCCACAGAAGATTCACCTAACACATCGTCGAGCGATCTCAAGTGTTTGCCAACACCCTTAGGTTCACGACGGGTCTGAGCTTCCTTATCGGCTATTGCCTTGATGGTAGCTAAAGCCTCTACAGGGTCTTCATCTGTTCTAAGTATATCGAGCAAGGAACGTCCGTTTAAAATTGGACGATTTACTAACTTATCTAGACGGATGATGTTTGCTTGATGAAATTTATCAGCAGCGCGGGACAATTGCTGAATACGTATTACTGCTTCTCCCTTTGGCTCTTGTCCTGACAACCAAGCATAGACCGTAGGACGAGTGACCCCTAAAACAGAGGCTAAATCAGACATACTTATAGCAAATACATCACGGATATTAGCAACATGCTCAGCAGGCGATCTCGTATCAATCTGCTTTGCCCTAGAAGGTTCGATATGTATACGTGGATCGTAAAATCGATTTAGTACCTCAGTTGTACCATGTGGCGTCATAACACCACCAGTACCTGCTGTCCAAATCAATATAGGGACGGCAATTACGATAGCTCGATGAGGGCTATTAGTTTTTATAGGATAAAGAGGAGCTTTGGGATATGGTTTTGTCATTGTATTCATATTCTTAAGCCCACTTTTCTCTAGCATAGTCAGTTACCGCAACCCTGAAAGCATTCGTGATAATGCCATGTGCTTTCTGAAGTTGCTCTTCAACTTCTATGAGATTAAAACTGTTTCGCTTAGCAACAAAATAGTCAGTATCTAACACAGCATTCCGACCATTAATTTCTGCAAATCGGGCTTGCAGTTCGAGCTGTAATGGAAACAAGTCAGGTGATAAAGCTAATGCCCCATCTGTAATAACTGCTCTAGCAACTAAGTTACCATCCTCAATAACTGTGACCGTTTCGGTAAAGCTATGACTTAGACGACCCTCTAGATTTGCAGAAAAGCCAAGCAGAGATGGGTTCAAATATTGTTGTAGGGTATCGTTACCTATCGGGGTAACAGCATTAAGATAACGCAGTCCAATCCGTTCAACATAAGCCAACTCAACAATTTCGTGAACTAGTTCTAAACCAGAGAGGGCCTTTTTTAAGAAATCTGCAAAGGTATCGTATGTAGTAGTGTGAAAAACCAAGGCATTCGAGAGTAATAAATATCCTTCAGTGCGTTGAGTATTCGTGAAGCTCCAGCGCATATGCTGCGTAGGCTTAACATCAGGTTCTGCTTCGTCCAGCCGGCGAATTGTGAGTTCAAATTGATTTTCGGCTCGGAAATCAGGAAATCCGCTTCGGCGCAAGTGCTCCTGCAACTTGGCAACATAATCTGACATCTGGGCAATTGGGTTAAATTGTACCTGAGCCAGTGTGTAGAACACGGGCGCAAGACTCATTTTCTGCACTGCTGTTTTCATATATCTATAAGAATGCCCACAATCCCATTTTACACTTCACTTTACACTTTTCAAGAATTTTCCCTGTGTGCTATAAGCAAGTAGCCCAGCGCGACTTCTCAGTTCGATTTCTATGTCGTTCAGTCCTGAACGAAGCAAAATACCTTTGCTTGCCTAATCTCAGCTAAAAACAAACAACTTTAACGAACGTGTCGGGTTAGGTCTAACTCTTGATTAGACTGAGTGTTTCCGTCTAATTCTCTGATATAGATATTAGACCGATTTCTGCCTAAGATCCCTATCGAGTACATTAGGCTGCACAAAGTCGAAATAACAGACCAATTTCGGCAATTAGACTAACACTTCATGCCCAATTCAGGCATCAGAGCAAGTAGACGATCGATCGACCAATCGATATTCCGCATTTTCCCTTGAGTTAGAAATCAAGCAGACTGGAAGAGTTTACTCCGCCTCCATTCTGCTCGACTTCATTTCAGACCTCATTTCAGATTGGCATCCTCACCGACTCACTCATCGATCGCCATACTGCGCTAACAGCCTCAAAAACTTATTGCCATCGAAACTGCGAGGATCCATGCGGGATTCCGATCGATCGACGTCACGGTGAGTGGTGATGCGTTCAACCGGAACCGGAGTGCGGGCGACGAGCCACGCAAGAGATTGATACTGCGCGTCGGTATAGCCGCTGTGGGTGGTCTGGTTGTCTTCTCCGTCTTCGGGGGTTTCGAGGGAAATGTGATAGGCAAAATTATTGACCGAGGGCGCAAACTGGCGATGGGTTTTGACGGCTTCTAGTCCGTTTGGACCTTTGAAGGCTGAGTTTCCGGCTCCAAATGCCCGCTTCTCAGGCGAGACCACATAAACGATCGTGCCATCTAGCCGAATAATGCTGTGATAGCTAGCTTGCCTGGATTCATCGGTGTGAGCGGCGCGGAATAGCTCAAGTGCGCTATCGGCTGATCCCACGGTTTCATGCAGCACAATGATGGGCGCATTGTTCACAGGTCTGCCAAATACATCGTGGCTCACCCGATCGCCATAGTTGGTTGGATTAGCCGGAGCAATCTGCTGGCGGGGTTGGTATCCAGAAATCGCCGGAGCCGCAGGAGCAGGAGTTGCCGGACGAGCTGCCGGAGTTGCCGGACGAGCCGCCGGAGCAGGAGTTGCCGAACGAGCCGCAGGAGTTGCCGGACGAGCCGCAGGAGCAGGAGTTGCCGAACGAGCCGCAGGTCTGGAAGAACGATTGGGCAAACGGTTGGGAGGAGCGGGCACCACCGGGACCGGAGACGGAGCAGGAATTGCGGTAAGTGGCATGAGCTGCCAGGATGACCAAGCTGCCGAATTTTCTCCCGCCTCAACCAGACCCGCACCACCGGAGAGTTGACCACTCGCAAACCCTACTCTGGCGATCGCCTCAATACTGCCAATCACCAGAACTGCCAGTAGTGCCCCCAGTGCTAACGCCACAAACCGCAGCGACAAGACCTGCAAATTAATTCTCATACCCTCACACCACTCGATGAACGTCCCGCGCCATGCAAACTCTATCCCCGACCATAACTCAGATCTAGCCTGGTAGGCATGCCACACTAGAGTTAATTTGCTCAGAAATTTTATCTTCAGCGATCCCAGCGATCCTGTTGAGCAAAGCATGACTTAATCCATAGATTTATCCATAAATAGATTTATCCACAAATCTAAATTTCCCTAGCTTGAGCCACCGCTCCCGGAAGACGGCGAAATCTTTGCTGCTTCTATGCAAGGCTGCCTCAAAAGTTTCTACCTTACCGTTCCTACCGGGATCAGCCAGTATAATGGCTTGCATATCTGTCCCCTTCACCAGATAAGATAGTAGGCTGGATATCGTTTGGCACTTGCACTCTTAGGTAAATTCCGCTCATGGCAGAAACCCTTCTCTTTAATGCCCTCCGGGAAGCGATCGATGAAGAAATGGCACGTGATCCCTCTGTCTTCGTGTTGGGTGAAGATGTGGGTCACTATGGCGGCTCCTATAAAGTGACCAAAGATTTGTACAAGAAATATGGTGATCTGCGCGTGCTGGATACGCCGATCGCCGAAAACAGCTTTACAGGCATGGCAGTGGGAGCCGCAATGACCGGACTCCGCCCCATCATCGAAGGCATGAACATGGGCTTTCTGCTGCTGGCGTTCAACCAGATTGCCAACAACGCCGGAATGCTGCGCTACACTTCTGGCGGCAACTACAAGATCCCGATGGTGATTCGTGGTCCAGGTGGTGTGGGTCGTCAGCTTGGCGCAGAGCACTCGCAGCGGCTTGAGGCTTACTTCCAGGGTGTTCCCGGTCTGAAGCTGGTTGCCTGCTCTACACCTTATAATGCCAAAGGTTTGCTGAAAGCCGCCATTCGGGACGATAACCCGGTGCTGTTCTTTGAGCACGTTCTGCTTTACAACCTGAAAGAAGACCTGCCCGAAGAAGAATACGTCCTGCCGCTAGACAAAGCAGAAATCGTGCGGCGCGGCAAGGATGTCACGATTCTCACTTATTCGCGGATGCGTCACCACGTCATGACTGCGGTGAAAACGCTGGTGCAGCAGGGCTATGACCCGGAAGTGATTGACCTGATTTCGCTGAAGCCGCTGGACTTTGACACGATCGGCGAATCCGTCAGCAAAACCCATCGCGTGATCATCGTCGAGGAATGCATGAAATCGGGTGGGATTGGCGCAGAGCTAACTGCTTCCATTAACGATCGCCTCTTTGACGAACTCGATGCCCCGGTGCTGCGCTTAGCTTCGCAAGATATTCCCACACCTTATAACGGTACGCTGGAGAATTTGACGATCGTGCAGCCGCATCAAGTGGTGGAAGCCGTGCAAAAAATGAAGGCGTTGAGAATCTAGAGAAGCCGTCGAAAAGATAAATGGAGCAATCCAGAGAATTGAGAGAATACGCGGGGAGCTGTCATTGCGGTGCAGTGAAATTTAGCCTGCGATCGGCTGCGATCGATCGGGGGATGCGCTGCACCTGCTCCATCTGCCGCAGAAAAGGAGCCCTGATGTCTGCTGAGGCTTACCCCGCTTCAGAGCTTCAGATTCAGGCAACACCGGATTCGCTCTCGACCTACACCTTCGGTTCAGGAAAGGCAAAACACCAGTTCTGTAAGCACTGTGGGATCTATACGTTTCACGAAACGTTTCGCTTTCCCGGACACTATCGCGTTAATTTGGGCTGTATCGATGAGGTGGATATCCTGAACCTCGACGTTGAGCTTTTTGATGGAAAGTCCCTTCTTTAGAACTCGTTGCAGCGAGCGATTGCAGTGGGTGACTTTTAAGATGCAAAAAAAAGACCCTTGCGGGTCTAAGGTGAATCACTATCTCTGACTTTTGCAGGGTATCAATTTACACCTTGAGAGGGACTGGGTTTTTCTACTGATCTCTCTCAGGCAGGAATGCAAGGTCGGCGGCGATTTCACCGAAAATGAGCGTGCTACGGTGTGGGTAACGGCTTTAATCCAGCACCATGACCTCCTCAAGCATTTCTCCCCAAAACCTGAATTCCTTGCCAAGCGATCGAGCCTTTGTGGAGCAGTCTTCTACCGATGGAGTCGTCGGCTCGTTTTTGCAATTTGCCCAGGTTGCGGAGCAGGTCAACGGCACAGCTAAGCGATTAGAAAAAGCTGCGCTTTTGGGGCAATACTTCAGCAGTCTGGATGATACTGATCTGGAATTGGCGGCGCGTTATTTGGCAGGAACAGTGTTTCCATTGAAAGACCAGCGGACGCTCAATATCGGCGGAGCTACTTTACTGGCTGCTCTGGCGATCGTTACCGGAATCGATGCTGAAACTTTAAAGCCGCAGCTCGTACAGCTTGGTGATTTGGGAGATGTTGCCGCGCAGGTCTGGATCACCCACCAGCCTCCCTCCCTTTCCCTGCAAGATCTGGCGCTGGCACTGGAACAGCTTGTGCAGATCAAAGGCACAAAGCGCAAGCAAGAATGGATCGTGCAGTTGCTCAGCCACGCGACTCGACTCGAAGCCAAATACCTGATCAAGTTGCTTTCTGGTGATCTACGAATTGGTCTACGTGAAGGAGCTGTCGAAGATGCGATCGCCCGCTTAGCAAAGGAACCTGTCGATCGCATTCAGTGGGTCAATATGCTGCTGGGCGACATCGGCAAAACCGCAGTGCTGGCGCGACAGGGACAGCTTGACCAGGCACAAATGGAGCTGTTTCACCCGATCAAATTCATGCTGGCAAGTCCGGCGGAAGACCTAGCAGAAGTCGCACGGCTCTTGCCCGGAGAGTTTGCAGTTGAGGACAAGTATGACGGCATCCGGGCACAGATTCACCTTGCGCCATTGATTTACACCGACGAAGCCTCGCTGCACGGTACGCCCTACGGCGATCTTCGAATTGCTCTCTTTTCTCGCACACTAGACGAGATCACCCAGACCTTCCCTGACTTGCTGCCCCCCATTGCGTCCTTTAGCTTTGCGCTAACCCACGACCCGCAAGCAGGCTTAATTCTAGACGGTGAAATTGTGCCAATCGAGAACGAGCGCATCTTGCCCTTCCAGGTCTTGCAAAAGCGACTCGGCAGAAAAACGCTGACCGAAGACCTGCTGACTAAGATCCCCGTCGCATTTGTCGCTTACGATGTGCTGTACCAAAACGGCGCAATTTTAATTAACGAACCTTACACTAAGCGGCTGCAAATCCTGGACAACCTCGGCTTAAACACCTTCCACCTGCGACGTGCCCTCAACAAACGCTGTGCTGATGTGACCGCACTAGATGCAGAATTTTTGGCGGCACGCGATCGCGGCAACGAAGGCTTGATGGTAAAAGCACTGGACGCGCCTTACAAACCCGGCCGTCGCGGCAAAGACTGGCTGAAGATTAAACGGGCGATCGCCACGCTTGATGTGGTCGTCACTGCTGCCGAAGTCGGAACCGGACGGCGCAGCCGCTTTCTCTCCGATTTCACCTTTGCCGTCCGCGCCAGCGAAACCGATCCCACCTTACTCAATGTCGGCAAGGCATATTCTGGACTCACCGATGCAGAAGTGCAGCAGTTGTCTGACTGGTTCAAAGCGCACACTATTCAGGAATTCGCTCACGGCAAAGTGCGAACCGTCGAACCCAAGATCGTGCTGGAAGTGACGTTCGATCGCGTGCAGCCCTCTAAACGACACAAAGGCGGCTACGCCCTCCGCTTTCCCCGCATCCTACGAATTCGTGACGATAAACCTGTGTCTGAAATTGACACGCTGGACACCGTAAAGCGACTTGCGGAACTAGGGGAACATGAGAGCTAGTTGTTGACGCAACCTAGAGCAGAATGCGCTGTCCCGTTGGCGGATACCAAAGTTTTTCTTCGATCGCAATACTGAGGTTTGGGGCGATGCGAAGCAGTTCCCCCTTCAGGGTAATCGTGATTGATTAGAAACAGCCGTGGTCTAGGCTGTAATTCGATCGAAATACCCTTGATTTGGGCTAATTTCCTTTTTAGGATCTTAGGCAGAATAAAAGGCAAAAACAGACCGAAGAAACGCTCTCAGGATTCGGGCTAATGGCTGGAATCAGGAGGATTATACGGAAACCATGTCGGGCTAATGTCCGATTGGAGTGATTAGACGGAATTCATTCAGCCTAATTGCCTCTATAGGGTAGATAGCCCGAACTAATTCTGTCTAATTACATAGTTGACCTGCTTCATATCATGGTGGGGACGGTACAGCAATATTATTTGTGAGTATCAAAGGCTAATCTACTTTGAGATTGTCTATGTAGCATCAATTTGAGGGTATTAGCGAGGCGATCGCACAAATAGGAATTACGGCATAAAATCAAGGCATGGTCTCATGCAAAAGATATGCTAAAAACGATTTGGGCTACGGTTCGGCAAGGAAAAATTGAGCTGCTGGAATCAGCAGAACTCCCAGAAGGGGTAAGGGTGCTGGTAACAGTTTTACCTGACGATGAGGCTGGATTTTGGCTACAAGCAAGCCAAACATCCCTTGATGTGGTTTGGGACAATGCTGAGGATGATGTGTATGCCCAGCTACTCCAAGCATGATGTGATACTGGTGCGCTATCCCTTCTCAGACTTATCGAATTCAAAGGTAAGACCTGCTGTTGTAGTTAGCACATCGCATTCGTCTCAAGGCATGCTCATTACTCCTTTGACAAGCAAAACAGGTTCACTAATAGCAGGTGAGTTTGTGTTGTCTGAGTGGGCAGCAGCAGGATTGAACGTAGTAACCGCAGTCAAAAGAGGCGTGTACACAGTACATGAAAGTTTGGTGATCAAAGTGATCGGTCAGTTGGCTAGGGTTGATGCTGACCAGCTTGAGCAATCCCTGCGAGATTGGTTAGGTTTGTAGATTGATTTAGCAGACACAGCCCAACACTTCGTTGGTGCGGACGGCACAGAGGTTATCGGTGAGAGTTCGAGGTTATCTGCCGCCGCACAACTTTGACGTTAGCAAACCATGTGCTTCGCCCCTTCAGTGTGAAAGTAACTGTCAACCGAATGGTGACAATCAGCAGCTTGAGAGGTGAATTGTATTTAGTTATTTAGGAGCGGGCTCCGCACAAAGCCTTTACACTCGTTTTTGGAGATTGCCGCTGAGTCCGAAAGCACTGAAAAGGCGATCGCTTATCGCAATAGTCAGGAGGTGACAACTGCTGGCTTTTGTCGTTGGGTGACTTAGATAGATAACACTATGAAATTCCAAGTTGATGCCGTTGATGGATCTGGAAGAATAGTGGGAAGAAACATCGGTGAGGACATTCCTATCGGTTCTATATTTACAAGGATCACCAAAACTCAATTCGAGGGTCACAGTCCTCATATAACGTCTACTGATTTAGGCATTGTTGCAAGTATCCGATTGACGTTGAAGAAGGTAGAGTGGTACGGCAGGAGCATAGATATAATTCCAGGTGGTCATTCAGCAGGTCTACTGGTTGATGGAGCTGGC
>NZ_JACJOR010000366.1:0-5754 GCF_014695615.1 Leptolyngbya sp. FACHB-711 | reverse complement strand
TAGATTTGGGAGATGACTTTGGGTGAATTATCCCTAGATTAACTCCTCACATCTTAATTTTTACAAAGTTTTGTCAAACCTGCATCGCTCGCCCTTCTAGTTGCTTATTGCAGAGCACGATGCCCAATATCGCGCCGGTAATACATACCCTCAAACTGAATGCAGTCCACCGCTTGATAAGCCTTCGCAGCTGCATCTTGCAAAGATTCGCCGATCGCCGTTACGCCCAGCACTCGCCCGCCGTCGGCAATGACCTGCTGATTGAACTTAGTTCCTGCATGAAAGACGATTGCCCCAGCCGCCTCCGCCTGCTCGATGCCTTGAATCGGCATTCCTTTGCGGTAGCTTTCTGGGTAATTCTCTGCCGCCACGACCACACACACCGATGCTCCGGCATGCCATTCTAGGGGCGGCAACCGATCGAGGGTTTGCTGAGTGCAGGCCAGCAAAACGGTTTCCAGGGGCGTTTCCAACAGGGGTAGTACTGCCTGAGTTTCTGGGTCGCCAAATCGACAGTTAAATTCGATCACCTGGGGATTGCCTTCGGGCGTGATCATCAGTCCTGCATAGAGGACGCCCCGGTAGTCAATGCCGCGCTTTCTCAAGGCAGCGATCGTCGGTTCCAGAATTTCCTGCTGAATCCGCTCCATTAGGGCAGGCGTAACGATCGGGGCAGGTGCGTAAGCCCCCATGCCGCCCGTATTTGCTCCGGTGTCGCCCTCGCCGATGCGCTTGTGATCCTGGGCGGGAACCAAGGGGCGAATCGTGATTCCATCGGTAATCGCCAGCACAGAGGTTTCCTGCCCGCTGAGGCATTCCTCAATCACAACGGTTTGTCCGGCTGCGCCAAACTGTCCGTTAAATGCCGCCTCGATTGCCTCGATTGCTGCTTCAACCGTATCTGCGACCGTGACCCCTTTTCCGGCTGCCAGCCCGTCTGCTTTGACCACGATCGGCGCACCTTGTGCCTTCACATAATCGATCGCTGCTGTCGCCTCGGTAAAGACTGCCGCTTTTGCAGTGGGGATTTCAGCTTCTTGCATCAGGGCTTTTGCCCATGCCTTACTTGCCTCGATTTGTGCGCCCGCTTGCACTGGACCAAACACCGTGAGCCCCTGCGCTTGCAAATAGTCAGTGACGCCCGCCGCCAAGGGTAATTCTGGACCGACGACCACCAGCGCGACGTTGTTGACCAGGGCAAATCGTCCAATGCCCTCAAAATCTGTGACCGACAGCGCGAGATTTCGGCATCTTGCCAGCTTTGCCGTGCCCCCATTCCCCGGAATGCAAAACACTTCCTGCACCCGCTTGGACTGGAGCAATTTCCAGGCGATCGTGTGTTCGCGCCCGCCATTACCAATGACTAAAACTTTCACGCCTGACTCACCCTTACAAAGAACTTGCCCGTAAATTTCAATCTTGATTGAGCAACCTGACTGAACCTCATGTCAACTGCATATCAACTGCGATGTCCTGATTCTACCGACTACCCCGGGGGAAAGTGCTTCGCATCGCCTGCTCTATTCTCAGGGCACGAAAATTCGCAGCATTGATTGCAAATTTCATCTTACGAGTAAAAAATATACTCTTAATAATAATAAATAATAGTAGATTCTCAACCATCAGATCTCCATCTGCTCATCGGACAGCGAGTAAACTAGGGTCTGGTGTTCCGGTTTGCGTCAGGAAAGCTAAGTAAGCTGGTTAGAAACAAACCGTGCAAGACAACCATCATGTTGGTCAGTCGGCTGATCAGTCGGCAACTGATTGACGGCAGATGAACAGGCAGGATAACAGGAGAGGTTTATGAACGGGTTGATTAAACTCATGGGCGATGCGCAACAGTTTCCCCTGCGGAGCAACTGGCGTGCTTGCTTGCTGGGACTCGCAATGCTGCTGACGTTTCCCCTCAGCACTCTGGCACAAACGCCTGCTTCCACGCCTGCTAGCCCGGAGAATGTAGCTCCAAATGCAGTTCCAGAAGGCGCAGCCTCAACCACCCCAGAATCAGAAACTGCCCCAGAAACAGCCATTCCAGAGAATGCGCTGGAGCCTCAGCCCGACCCGCTGCTGCCGGCCATGACGGTCGATCGTCCCTTGAGCCCGCCGGAAAAAGACGTGCTGCGATCGGCTCTGGTCGAACTCCAAAATCAGGCACTTGCCGAGCTTCAGGCAGGCAATATTCCGGGCGCGTTTGAAATTTTTAATCGAGAACTGCGGTTGCGGCGATATCTCAGCATTCCAGAAGAAGTAGCGGCTTTGAGCCGAGTGGGTGCAGTCGCCTGGCGGCAGAGTCAAGTAACGGAACTGCGGCTAATCACCGAGCGGCTTCAGCAAATCGAACAGCAGATTGAGGCAAGACCCGAAGGCAATCCTAATTTGCCCCTCCGCATTGCTGAAGCGTATGAAACCATCCGGGCAAAGGATCAGGCAGTCGCACTGTACACTAAACTGCTGACCCAGGCACAGCAGCAGCAGAACGTGAATCGCCAAATTCAACTGCTCACCGCCCTGGGCAATCTCCATTTGTCCTGGTTTGAGTATCCCAGCGCAGCCGCCGCCTATGAGCAGCTTAGTCAGGTAGCTGAGGCAAAAGGCGATCGCACCACTCAAGCAACGGCACTTGAGCAACTTGCACGCATCTACACCGAAAACAATCAGCCGACCCAGGCAATTGCCAGCCAGCAGAAGCTCGTTGAGTTATATCGCAGTCAGCGTAACCTGCAACCTGTTCCCGGACTTAAACTGGCAATGGGTGAAGGATTTGCTGCCCTGGGACAAACTGATGCTGCGATCGCCAACTACCAGGAAGCTTTTGCCGTAGCGCGATCGGTACAGCAGCTTGCCTATGCCAGCGATGCGCTTCAGCGACTTGCTACGCTTTACCGCACTCAAAACCGCTTCGATGAAGCCCTGGCAGCCTACCGACTCTTGCTGGATGTCGAGCAGCAGTCCTACAACACGCTGGGTATGATGAATACCTACGATCAGATTGGTCAATTGCTGAAGGAGCGGGGAAACCAGCCCCAGGCACTCGTCGCCTTCCAGCAGGGGCTACAGTTGGCTCAGCAGCTTCGGTATAAGGTGGATTACTTCAATACACAGATTCAAACGCTGAGCCAGTAACCTTCTGCTAGAGTGCGGCGTAGAATGCGGCAATCCTCAGAAGGAAAACGCTGGGTTGGCGATCGTTACCGAAACGGCAGCGTCGGGAACTCGCTGATTAGCTGAACCCTCCCAGCCTGACCTGAGGTCGATCGCCACTCTGGTGCTGCATCGAACGCGGATTGAGACTGGCTCATTATTAGATACAGTGCAAAGGTAATGGCAGTTGCTTGAGTCCAGCGGGCAGCAACGTTGTTTCTTTCAGGAACTCTGACGGTCATCGGCTCTCTCCTTCACATCTGACGTCTCTGAAAGATATTGTTGACAGGATCTTCCCGATTCACATCAGCAGTTTACCGACTGGCTGTTTGAAGTTTTCAAAAAGAAGATGCGAGAATTCCGCGATCGTGCTGATGTCCCCCTGGGGAGGATTAGAGGGGGAGGAAGTGAGGAGGTAAGCAGGTCAGCGGGAGCTCAGCGGAACAGGTTGACGAGACAGGTTATGCATAATGTGCCCCTTGCCTTTCGTTCAGAGTGGGCTTGCGGAAGTCGAGGGTTCCGGGTAATTTGAACTTAAGATTTTGAAAATACCCTCTTAACAAATCTTAGCTTAAGAGCAGATCTTGCTTGATTTGTCGGGGATTCACTTAAGTGATCCTTTACCAGATGAGTGGAATAGTCTGGAATTCACTCATGCCCCACTTTCACAGCGGCTCACTACCTTGAAGTATTGAAATTGAAGTATTGAAGAAGTATTAAAGTATGACAGCCCAATTTAACCCAACCTTTGATGCGATTACAGTTGAGCAACTGGCAGAGCGGCTCAAGTCACAGGATGATTCAGCGCAGCTTATCGATGTTCGTGAGCCCGAAGAAGTCGCACTCTCCTCCCTGGAGGGTTTTTTGAACCTGCCGCTGAGCCAGTTTAACGAGTGGTCAGGGCAAATCTTCAGCCAGTTTGACCCACAGACAGAGACGATCGTGCTGTGCCATCATGGAATTCGATCAGCGCAAATGTGCCAGTGGTTGCAGCATCAGGGCTTTTCTCAAGTAAAGAATGTCACGGGCGGCATCGACGCCTATTCTCTGAGAGTCGATCGATCGGTTCCGCGCTATTAATTGACTTCCCGATTTCTAGACGATTTCTGGACTGTCTTCAGTTTTCGTTCATTCTATTCCCATTCATTCTATCGGTTGCTCCGACGTTGCTCTTATGTCCTTCCCTGTGAAACTCAACTCGCGCCAGCAGCAGGTGTTTGGCGCAACAGTTCGCTACTACATTGCGACTGCTAAGCCTGTTGGCTCAGAAGCGCTGTTAGAAGAATTTAACCCCAGAGTTAGCTCAGCGACGATTCGAAACGCGATGGGCTATTTAGAAAAAGCAGGCTTGCTGTATCAGCCTCACACCTCTGCCGGGCGGATTCCCTCCGATTCGGGCTATCGGCTGTATGTGGATCAATTGGTCACGCCTTCGGACACACTGGCTCGTCAGGTTGCCCAAACGCTAACTGAACAGTTGAACTGGGAAGAAATGAGCCTGGAGTCACTGCTACGGGGGGCTGCTCAGATCCTATCGACGCTAAGCGGCTATATTGCCCTGGTGACGTTGCCCCAATCCAGCACAGCCCAGCTGAAGCATTTGCAGTTGGTTCAGCTTGATTCAGCGCGGCTGATGCTAATCGTGGTGTTAGACACCTACGAAACCCAATCGACCCTTGTTGATCTGCCACTTTCTGAGGATGAAAAGACCGACAGCGATCGCCTCGACCGAGAGCTGCAAATTCTCTCCAACTTCCTCAACAGCGAACTGCGGGGGAGAACGCTGAGCGAAATCGCCACGCTAGACTGGACAGAACTGGGGCGCGAGTTCGATCGCTACGCCACCCTGCTGCAAACCTCGCTGCTGGAGCTGAATCAGCGTCGTCGCCTCTCCCTCTCTACGCAGATTTTGATCAACGGTGTTGCCGAAGTCCTGAAGCGACAGCCCGAATTTTCTGAGCTTCAGCAGGTTCAGCCGATCGTGCATTTGCTGGAATCTGAGCAGGATCAGCTCTGGTCGCTCATTTTTGAGTCGGCAGACTCGGAAGGAACGGGTAAGCGAGTCTCGGTACGAATTGGGGCAGAAAATCCGCTGGAGCCGATGCGCTCCTGTGCGTTAGTATCTGCTACCTACCAGCGCAACTCCATTCCTGTCGGCAGCGTCGGAATGCTAGGGCCTACTCGGATGGTGTATGAAAATGCGATCGCGATGGTCGAAGCGGCGGCAGATTATTTGTCAGAGGCGATTAGTCAAAGCCGGGAATGAGGGGAGGGGTCGATGGGTTGATGAGGGGTGCGCAGGTTCGCTCCCTTGAATTTCGCGCTGGAACCTTTACGCTAAAAGGGTAGAACTTTTCTCTCATCGCTCTCAGGAAAACGCATGATGGATTGGAGTGCGGCTCTGCCGACGTTTGTGGTAACGCTCCGCGAGGGCGTTGAAGCGGCTCTTGTCGTGGGCATTGTGCTGGCGTATCTCAGCAAAGCAGGGCAGTCTCGCCTGAATCGCTGGGTCTATGCGGGAATTGGGGCTGGCGTTGCGGCGAGCGTGGCGATCGGCATTGTCTTGAGCAGCGTCTTGGCGGCACTTGAAACGGCAAATCAGCCCAGCGC
>NZ_JACJOR010000365.1:0-14753 GCF_014695615.1 Leptolyngbya sp. FACHB-711 | reverse complement strand
TCCAGATGCCCGCAACCTCAATAAAAAACACCGTGCGCGTGCCAAAGGGACGAAGCTGAAAAAACTCCAGCACGGCAACCACCAGCGGAAATACCCACATCACCGTACCAATGATGCGATACCACCGTTTGTAGAACTCCCTCGCATCCGAATCTTTAATCAGCGGTAGCGTATCGCCAGACCGGAAAATACAGACATAGCCGATCGTCAGAAAAAATAGAATTGCGGCAATTCCATGAACCGAGACTTTTGGGCAGGTTACGCCACAGGTCCAGTCCATTGGAAACATTGCGACGATGATCAGCAGTACTCCAGCAATATTGAGGGCTATGTTCTCACGCCGTCCATACCCCCGGTAGAGCACCAGGAAAACGCCGATCGCCCAGAGAATGCCAACAAACCAGTTCCGCATTACCCCGTTGCCTGCAACCTCAAACAGTCCTGGGGGTTGCCCTGTCGACACAAAGGCATGGTAATAGGCACTGATTGAATCCTGAAGCGGCAGTCCATACTTAAGGATTCCCCAAACTGACAGAATTACTGGGAGCGCGATCGCCAGGTAACCAATCCCACGCCGGAGCGCACCGTAGGTCGTAACGATGTGCTCCTCAATAGAAGATGGACCCGAGGATAAACGAGTTTGAGTCATATTGAGTCACTCACTTACTTTATTTGTTTGACAGCTTGATCTGTCTGATACAACAAACCCGTCCTGAGTGAGTCCGTAGAACTTAAATAAGGTTCACATCTCCCAGGCAAAACCCCTTCAGATTGATTAGTTTTAAGTGCGATCGGGTTCGGCATCAATCCATCACTCAACAACGACCCCGTTCACCCGCCGCTATTAACTTTTCGGACTCAATCAACTATCTCTCAACGGTGGGTGTGCAACGGGATTGCTATGAGGCGCGCTCTGGTGGTTTTTCGACCAAATCCACATCATGAGGCGAGGCAACATAAATGAGTTGATCGATCCATTCTTCATTTTCGTAAAGGAAGCCACGACGAATACACTCTTTTTGCATTCCGACACTTTCCGCCAAGGCAATGGATGCTTGATTATCTAGATTAATGATAGCTTCGATCCGGTGATAACCAAGCGACTCAAAACCCGCAATTAAGGCGGCTCGAACTGCTTCTTTGCCAATGCCTTTCCGCCAATGTTGGTTATGAATTTCATATCCGATTACTGCCCACTGGTAGTTGTCACGTCGAATTGTGATCAAGTCAACGTTTCCAAAATGCTGCCTTGTATAGCGATCAAAAATTCCAAAGATGAAGAAGAGATCAGATAGAGCTTCTTGTTGATGTCGCTGACATAGATTCGTGAACCATTCGCGATCGCAATGTTCCAAGCTCACCAACCCATCGTCGTATTGATGCTGGCTTTCCATGCGTCCAGCAAAGCCAGCAATCCAATAATCGTAATCACCTGGCTGCTGAGGGCGAAGGATTAGGCGTTCGGTTGTGAGGGTCAATTTCCAGACCGTTTCAGCCATTATCTACACCAGTGCAACTCGCAAACTTGCTCAATTTTATCTTGGTACTGAGTAGCAACAGTCCTCATCTAAAACCTGAGCCGCATAACTTTCATAGACTGAATTATTCTGTCGATCCACCTATTTTAGAGAGTGATATACAGAATCGTTCTGCCGATTCATCCAGTTTCGGGAGATCGGCAAAATAATTCTGCATAATAAGCTCATTTAGGCGGAGCGACAGAGACTTTCTGTTTATCTTTATACGTAGTATGGATGTAACTTTAGGTATATTTTTTACATAGTATATCTTCCCTACTCATTCCTTTCATGCAGCCACCTCCTAAGTTGGAGTGTGGTTCCTGCGGCTGTCATCAAGCGATCGCCATCGGGGTGGAAACTTACCCCCACACCCAGGACTTGAAATCTTGCCAGGTTCTCAAGCATGCTCCGGTATGAACATTCCAGGGATTCACGATCAAGTCTTGCCCTCCACTCGCCAGCATTTTGCCATCGGCGCTAAAGTTTAGCGCGCGAATCCAATCGTTATACGCATGGAGGATGTGAATAGGCTGACCAGTCTGACTATTCCAAAGGCGAATTGTATGATCACCACAACTGCCCGTTAATAGGGAGCCATTTGGGCTGAACTGCACGGAAAAAACGTGAGAAGTATGCCCTTAACCAATCCATCCCTGCTAAAGCCTTTCGAGGTGAACTGGTTAAACAAGATCCTAATGATGAACCTGCCTCAGTGTTGCTCGATCGAATTCGGGCAGAACGAGAAAAAGCGCAAGATCAGATTCAGGTTTAGGAAGTAGCCGCTGGAAGTTAGTGACCGTGCCACCCAGGCGATTACGCAGGTTCGTTTCAATTTGTAGAACCAGGACATCCCGGCTCCAGCCATTTTCAATCGCTTGCTCAGCGTACCAGAGCCGTTCAGCGGGGTCTTTGAGCTTTTCAAGCAGGCGATGTTATGTCGCCAGAGCAATTGTGCAACGCTGTGTTGCACGACTTCTTCGTCAGGGTAGGCCTCGGCAAGGGTTCGCATGTATCTGAGGTTGCGAAAGGATTTGAGCGATCACCCCTCTCTCGACCGCTACTCAATTCTGGGCAAGGTCATCTACTCAACCCTTCCTTTGTTTGCCTGACGACTTCGACTCCTCTGTCCTTTTGTGCCTTTGCTGCCTTGTTGCACTCTCTCAGGCATTCCAGATTGATAGCAAGGTTCTCTAAACTGCCGATATTGAGAAGCACACAAAACTTGCCCTCGAGCAATAATCACCTGCCACTCTGCTTCAATCGGCTTTTCTGGTGCGACAACAACCAGCAAGTTTGGGTCTTCCAAATAGTGGCGTTTCATAAAATTGTCTAAATTAGTCAGTTCTCTGAGGGAATAAAGCCCACCTGCAAAAGGCTTAAGCGGGCTGTTCGGGCGAATAAACAAATGTTTGCTCCCCTGAAGATCAACAGGCAGTTGAGGATTATCAATATTGGAAGAGAACAATTCTGACAGGGGTAAAATCTGCCCTTCTGCATTCAACAGCTAGGGTTTGAGATGGGGATAGTAGTGGGTGCAGTAATACTGTTCAATCGTCCCGATGATTCCTGGTGTCCAGGATAAACCGGAATTCTGGATTTGTTGAGCGATGTGAAGTGAGCCGTAGAAAATGAGGCACTCTGTTGAAGAAAAGAAGCGTTGATAATCTGTGTTGCCTCTGGTGTAGTCAATAATTTTGACATTGTGTCCTTGCTTTTAGATCTCAGATGCCAGCGGAGTCATAGAGCAGCCAAAAACACCGTCTTCTAAAATCCAGTTAACCATCTAGCTACTCTCGTTCCAGTTATGGATGTATCTACTGTAGCTTTTAGGCGATCGTCCCCCAACCCTTCATTGCACCAGACTGTTGAGGGTGATCGGATAGGACTAAGGCTACTGGCAGCCGGTGAATGTCGCCATTAGCGGTAGTTGCGATACACTTCTTATTGCCGATAATGTCTAACAATTAAGAGGCAAATAATTATGGAATTCAACCCAAACAACAATGTTGTTAAACTCTGCCTTCAAGGTATGGGCATGGAAGAAAAAGGCAAACCTGAAGAAGCAAGTGAATTTTTTCTTCAAGCCTGGAACGAAGCGACAAGCGACTTTGAGAAATTTATTTCAGCTCATTATGTAGCCCGACATCAAAAGAATGTTTCCGACAGATTAAAATGGCTCGAAACGGCTTTGGAGTTTGCATTAAAAATAAATAACGACTCCGTTAAGAGTGCTTTCCCTTCTTTATATTCAAACATTGCCAAATGCTATGAGGACTTAAGCAACCCTGACAAGGCAAAAAAGTGTTATGAATTAGCAACTTCGTTTAAGGATAAACCTTCTGACAAAGGCCCCTTTTATCATGGAACGAAAGCAGATTTGCAGGTTGGCGATTTGCTGACAGCGGGGGGCAGTTCTAATTACAAACCTGAACTCAAAATGAATCACATTTATTTCACAGCCCTTGTTAATGGGGCGGGACTAGCTGCTGCATTAGCAAAAGGCGATGGACGTGAATATGTTTATATCGTTGAACCGACAGGGGATTTTGAAAATGACCCGAATGTTACAGACAAAAAGTTCCCGGGCAATCCGACACGCTCATATCGCTCCCAAGCGCCATTAAAAATCATTGGCGAAGTAACAGATTGGGTGAGACAAACACCTGATGAACTCCAAAAATGGCGTGAAAAGTTGGCCAATAACAAAGGAGAGATTATTAATTGATTTCTGAGATGCCCACATCCTGCTCATAAAACAACGAGCCGTTGCGAGAGGGAACTGCCGCCGCTGATGTGGGGCGTTAACTCTTCTCATCACTATCCTCACCGATCGCCTTGAGATACGCCTCAGCCGCTGCCTGCTTAAACACCCCTTTCGTGTACCGTTGAAACACGCGATCGCTCTTGATCCCCATCAACTCCTTCCCAAACAGGGGATCAACACCCCGCCGTGTTACCTCTGTTCCAAACGTGTGGCGGAAGCGGTGTGGATTAATGTCTTCTACCCCAGCAACTAACCCCAGCTTTCGCACCATTTTGTGCAGCCCTTTGTAGCCTAACCTCTGCCCCTTATTCTTCGGGTCCTGCGCTAGAAACATCGGACTCTCCGGCAGTGGTTCAAACACCCCGCCCTGCTGCCGTCGCCACTCTAAATAAGCTTCCAGGTACGATCGCGCCTCCCGGCTCAACGGCAACTCACTCACGTTCTGCCCCTTGGATCGATGCACCT
Source organism: Leptolyngbya sp. FACHB-711 (assembly GCF_014695615.1). Lineage (NCBI taxonomy): Bacteria > Bacillati > Cyanobacteriota > Cyanophyceae > Leptolyngbyales > Leptolyngbyaceae > Leptolyngbya > Leptolyngbya sp. FACHB-711. The sequence continues at coordinate 10,004 of NZ_JACJOR010000365.1, read as the reverse complement.
TCAGCATCTTGCCGTTCCAATGCTCCACATTGAGAGCAGACGCTTCTGATGCTCGCAGTCCATGACTCAGCACTGCCACGATCGCCCGGTCGCGCACCCGTGTTGCATCATCAAAACTCAACGCTTCCCATAGCAGACTCAAATCCTCCGTCTCTAGATGATCTGCCTGGGGTTCCTCCTGCCGCTCCAGATCGATTGCATCCGTAGGCAACGGTTGATTCATCGGATAGCCATTGCTCCGGCGGAGCCAACCATAGAACGATCGCAGCGTATTCAGTACATGATTAATCGACGTGGGCTTCAATCCCTTCGACTTTAGCTCCCGTCGATATTTCCCAATGTCGCTGGGGGTGACGTCTAGCCAGGACTTATTGCACCAGGCAGCAAACCGAACTAGTTGTCCTCGGTAAGCCCGCTGTGTATTCTCCGCCTTGCCGGTCTGCCGCAGGAACTCCTCGACTTGCCAGTGACGTAAATCCGGGGGTTCCGATCGCCGAGGTTCCTCCTTCTTGCCGCCCTCAAGGGGCACGATCACGATCGGGAGGATGGGGCTAGGGGGGGAGTCAGGCATGGTTGGAGCAGAAGTTACGTCGATATCAGGTAGAGATAAGCGAAATCATCTCTATCTAACAATTCTAAGACAACTTTCATGTCCAATCTTCTCAAAGTCTCTCTAATCAAGCCTTTGAAGGCAATCGGGATCATGCTAAACCTTGCTCAACTTGATGCGTGTCAAAATAAGGTCAAGCATTACGAATCTGACACGCATCAAAACTGAAATACCCAGACCTGAACGCCAGACTCGTAGAGCTAGAAACCGAGATTGCTGCCCTTCAAGCAGCGGGAGAGAGCTTGCTCAATGCCCGGATTGACTCCTCAGTTCCAGGTGGGACAACGGTGCGAGGGCAACTCTCAGTTCAGTATCGCTTGAGAGTGCAGGGGCAGAAGGCGCGCTACTTGAAAGTGTCCCAAGTGGCAGAAACGCGAGCGGCGATCGAGCACTGTAGCTTGAGTAGCATCAACTAAGGTTGCGTCGCAAAGATTTTAGGGAATTATATAAATGTTTGTGTCAAAGGCCAGGAAATGAGAGCTAATGAACGACTAGACCCAAGGCACTCGCACTATGACTTTTCGACCTGAACTGCTCGATGAATTGCTCAAAGGCTATGAGACTTCCGAAGACCTGCTGGGGGATGGAGGGATACTCAAACAGCTAACGGCTGTTTTGGTGAAACGCTGCTTGAACGCGGAAATGAAAACCATCTGGAAGAGCAACAGGCGGAGCCTACAAGCCAAAGCAAACCCGTTCGTAATCGCGGCACTGGGCACAGCAAGAAGACGATCAAAGGAGAGTTTGGAGAGGCTCAAATCAGCGTCTCTCGCGACCGCAACAGTAAGTTTGAACCCATTCGTTAAGAAGGGATAGACCCGCTTTGACGGCTTTGACGACAAGGTCTTGTCCCTCTATCCTAGAGGCATGAGTACCCGCGACATCCAGGCACAACTGTAAGACCTGTATGGCGTAGAAGTCTCAGCTGGGTTGATTTCTAATGTCCCCGATGCCGTCGAACAGGAGCGTAAAGTTTGACACAATCGAGCTTTGGATCCGGTTTATCCCATCGTCTATTTTGATGCCCTTGTGGTCAAAGCTAGACAGATGGACGGGTAGTTAACAAAGCAATTCACCTGGTATGAATAGCTAATGCATAACAAAAATGTCCCACTAGTTTAGAACGACGCCTGAGAGAAAAGCTACTCCAATTCCAGCCAGTGTAAATCCAGCAAAGCGTAAATTCATAGTCTGCTGTTCTCTACTCCCTCCCATTCTCTCAACGGTGAGATAAACACCAATCGCTATAGCCATTTGAATGGTCGTAAACCCAACTAAGTATGCCAGCAAAGGGAACATCTCTGAACCGACTACAGCTTCACCATAGGCATAGCCATGGAACAACCCTGCTACGGCTGCAAGGGCGATAACCACTCCTGACGGTAGGGAATTTTTCAGAGCTAAGAGTAGCCCAAATAGCAATACTGAGGCAGAAATGAAGAATTCAGGGGCAGGCAAATCAACATTCAATAAATGCACAATTGTGCCAACCAAAGAAGCAACAACAAAAGAAATTGGAATGAGCAATCCCCGCTGAAATACAACAGCCACAAACCCTACAGCAATCACAAAGGCTAGATGGTCAGGTCCAATTACTGGATGCCCCAGACCTGATAAGAAACCTTCAAAAACATTGGCAGGGGCTTTATCCCCAAAAGGGTGGTGAGCCAGAGCCGGAGAACTTGAAAGTAATAAGCTGGAACCAGTCAGTCCACAGATTACCAGCTTTCGATTCAACAATGTGGAAAATTTAGCGTACATCGAGGTTGCTTCCTAAGTGTGTCTTGTGTATCGAGAACTGCAACTGTCATGAGTCGCAAGCTAATTGCCTGACACGTTTCTAATGCAGATCGGATAAGACAGAGTGAAACCCAACATTAGACATTAGCTTGAGGTACGTTGAGTTTCGCTATCGCGCAATCAAACCTAGCAGGTATCAAGCCTTCTAGACATTTTCAGTCAGCCGAGTTTGCAGCATTTTCATGGCAACGTTCGCAGTTCAGTAGAACGTCTAGCTTTTCATCGAGTTCTGCTTTGTCTATCAGACCGGCTTCCAGCACCAGCTTCTCTAAAACGGCATACCAGCGCTGGTAATAATTCCAGGTGGAGTCGTTCAGGTCGTGCTCTGACTCCCATTCGCTGATGGTGGCAATCAGGCTCTGGCGAAAGTCTTCCCACTCGTAGTGCCCCTTTTTTGACAGCGCAATGGCGAGGGCAAAGGCGACCTGCTCCCAACTGCGACTGAAGGCAAGCTGCCCATTCTTGCGGGGAGGAGATTCTTCACTGCCCATCAAACTGGAAGCAGCAAAATGTTCAAATCGAGTAAACATGGAAGTTTCGCCAGTAAGTAAGGTAGGGGTGGTAATAATTGTCAAATACAATAGGGTAAGAAAACCGCAGGACTGACAGTCTAGGGTGCGGTAACTTTTGCCACGCCCATCATTGATTCTGGAGTGACTAAAGACGCCAGTTCTTCTTCGCTCATGTGATCAGTACCTGGAGGTTTTTCGGGCAGTACCCACCAGCGAATTTGCCCGCTACTATCCCAGACGCGAATATCTACGGAGCCGTCCAGATCCAGACCGAACTCCTTGAGTACCTTTCTGGGTTCGCGGGCAGCTCTAGCCCGAAAGGTGGGGTCTTTGTACCAGTAGGGGGGCAGCCCCAGAGTTGGCCAGGGGTAGCAGGAGCACAGCGTACAGATAATCAGGTTGTGGACTGAGGAAGTATTCTCAGCTACCCGCATATGTTCACCCTCTGCTCCAGACATACCCGTTGTCATGCCCAGGGAAGTACAGGCTGCATTGCAATCTTTAATCAACAGTTCCTTAAATTCTGGATCGACCCAAGCTCTGGCGACCAGTTTAGCCCCATTGAAAGGTCCCATTTGGGAATCAAAATATTCCAAAACTTTGTTGACGGTTTCGCTACCAATAATGCCCTTTTCAATTAGGAGGGCTTCGAGAGCTCTGACTTTGGCGGCGCTTTCCAGCTCACGATTGGGGCTGTAGCTAAACCGCTCATCTCCAGGAATTGACATAGATATCTCACCCTATTTCAAGGACACTAAGACTAGGCTGCTTCGAGATAGATTTCAAACAAATCAGCATAGAAGGTTGAACCAGGCTCGGCTAAATCTTCACCCCAAATGTCTTTAGAGTCGAAGCGGACGCTGTAACTAGGCTGAGCTAGTTCCAAACCATCGGAAGGACCTGGGAAATAGGCGTAGCAGCCTTCGTAGACCAGATCAATCACCCCAGGTTTGCCACGCAGGTGACCGGGCAGCCGAGTATGTTCTGCCACCGGCATGTCTTTAACAACCACGCCATCTCCTACGGTAAATTTTGGTTGAATGTCGATATCTCGTTTGGGGGAATCGCCAAGCTGCAAATACTTGATAACCTGATTATTGATAGCAGGAATCTCTTTTTCAGGTAATGGAGTGGGATCAACGTTTCCCTCTTTGAGATAAAAGTTGGTTTTCTCGTCGAGTTCTTCCTGAGAGATGTACCCTTTTTCTACGAAGAAGCCAGAGATTCCTCCTAACCATTTTTCGTAATAGCGCAGTCTGAAATAGTCAAACGGGTTCATGGCTTCTGCACCCCGGCGTAGGTCAGCCCAAGTCCAGATATCTTTAAAGGCGGTTGGAACTTGGTCGATGGAGTACTGAGGCAAGGCTTCTTTAAGGTGAGCGCTCAAGCCCATCATGGCAGCGTGAATGCCAAAAATGCGCTTTTCCCAGGGTTCAACGAATACCTTTTTCTGGAAGTCCACAGGACCAAGTCCTTCTAGACCTCCGAGGGAGTGTTGTAGTTTCATCAGCAGTTGATCTCCTCTTTTACGTAAAAAGCGATGCACCAATAGAGTTGAATTAATCTTGGAAGGCAATATTCCCTCTGAGGAATGCAGTGAATTTAGGCTGATGGGTCGAGCCTACCCTCCAATTCAACTTCTGATTTTTCGTGCTCCTTCGCCTGCTCTGGCTACGGTGGGAGTGGTAGTCAAAGCCTTGCCCCATGCCTCGGATAGATAGCCAAAGATGTTCCCCAGAATCATAGCTGCGATCGCAATTAAAACAGGGTTATTGGGCAGGGAAGCAGTCACGGGCAACCCGGTCACGGCAACGGTGCCAACAGTTTGCGAAAAGCCCCAAACAATTGCTGGTGTGATGCCGTGGGTAAAGGGCAGCTTAGATGCCTGCACCATAGCAGCACTACCAATGCCTACACAGATAGCAGCAACCAGTGGAGTATTGCCAATCAAATCAATAGACCACAGCGACAGTGCTGCAATGATAATGCCCGTGATATTACAGGAAATAGACTTGATAAACCCCTGAACGCCGCCTCCCACAACAAAGAAAGAAGCCCATGCGGTAAAGGTAACCCAAACCGGTACTGGAATTACCGTTGCCGTCACAAAAACATCAACCCCGCCAAGCACGCCAATACTAATGGTTAATGCTTCGGATTGTTTCATGGCAGATTGCTCTCCGAAAGGATAATGTTGCCGTTACATCAAACACTCACTAAAACCAAGCCGCAGTTCAAGTTCGTCTAAATCACGACCAATAAATACCAGTTCATTACGTCGAACTTCATCGGGTTGCCAAGGGCGACCGGGACGACCATCGAGGGTCATGTGAACGCCCTGGAAGACAAACCGCCGGTCTTCGTAGTCCATATTCAAAATCCCCTTCATGCGGAAAAGGTCGGGACCACGGGACTGTACTAGCTGATAGAGCCAGCGATTAAGTTTGTCGCCGTTGATAACACCTGGTTCCTGAATAGTGACGGAGGAAATGGTCTGGTCATGGTCGTGGGCATCCTCGTTCAGGAACTCCGGGTCGATGCTGAGGGCATTTTTCAGGTCGAAGGCACCGACTCCCAACACTGCATCCAAAGAAATTTGGCACTGCTCGGTCTGATAGGTTTTTGCGATCGCATTCATTCCCCGAATTCGGTGTTCCAGTTCCTCTAAAACCGGGGGCGACACTAGATCAACCTTGTTGAGCAAAATTACGTCGGCAAAGGCGATCTGCTCTTGGGCTTCGCTGCTGTCCCAGTGATCCCAAATGTATTTGGCATCAACTACGGTGACAATGGCATCGAGCAGGAGGCGCGATTTCATCACCTCATCCACAAAAAATGATTGAATTACCGGAGCTGGATCGGCTAGTCCCGTAGTTTCAATCATTAAATAATCAAAATCTTCAGAACGGTCTATCAAGTTGCTGATAATGCGAATCAGATCGCTACGTACGGTACAGCAGATACAGCCATTATTCATCTCGAAAATTTCTTCGTCAGCACCAATAACCAGTTGATTATCGATGCCAACCTCGCCAAACTCGTTAACAATAACCGCAATTCGCTTACCGTGTTGAGCTGTTAGGATGTAATTCAGCAGAGTTGTTTTGCCCGCGCCCAAGTAACCCGTCAGAACCGTTGTTGGAATAAAACTCTGCAAGGTGAAGTAGCCTCCTTAGTCGTCCTGTCAGTCCGTTTGCAAAGAAAAATAAATAAACAAATAGAGATTGCTACTTCAAAATCTCAGAAAGACCAATAATCCAAAGCAGAAATCTTTCTAAAATACTTTAGCTGGACTATTGCTTTTGTTTTATCAACTTCATTGAAATTCTAAGCAAGCTAGGATTTATTAATTGTATATCAAGCAACATATTCTAAGTTATCGCAAATACCAAAGAGAATTTTTATAGTGTAAATTAACTCGCTTTATAACCTCATCAATAAATGAGATGACTATTGGGAGAATGGTTAAGAATGTTGTGTATTGCAATAAATAACCGAAATTTACCCATGGAATGTGCAACGAGTTTCGTCGACCGTTCTAAAAGTTTTGTAAGGCAGAATCTAGGGGTTAAACAGCAGAATGAATAATGTGGTCGATGGTGTTCATTTGCTGGAGGGTTTATGGATAGCGATCGCTGTAATGGGACAAGAATGGTGTAGAGCTAGAAGTGACTGAAGAAGAACGGTTGCGTGTACCAAGCGAGTTTTGGAAAGCAGTGTTACTGGAACGGTACTAGTTAGGAAGTGAGTTTGTAGGGATCTGGAAGAAGCCCGTTCAACCTGTTGGCAGAAAATCAATGAAAATTTACAGCAGTAGATTCCCGGACACTTTGAAGTAGAGTAGGGTCGAAGTGTTGTCGTCCGATGGAATGTTTCAAGGAGAGGGCAACCACGCCTTAGAGCGTTTTAAGTTTAATTTCACCTGACTACTGAGATAAGCAGGAACTTGATTATGGTTCTGCAGAAACTTTGGCAGAGCTGCTCAATAATTGTAACAGACTGCCGAAGCGGTTTACCAGAGCAAATAGCAAGGCAGAGAGTGCGACAAATAATACAGTGACACATGCCATAACAGGAGTGTAGCCATAGTGCAAGCTATTAAAAATCTTGATTGGCAAAGTTTCAACTGTAAAACCCGAAACCATGAATGAAACAATGTACTCATTTAAGCTGAAGACAAAAGCAAAGGCATATCCTGCAACTAGGTAGGGCTGAATCAGCGGAAGTACAATGGTTATAAAGACAACTGATTCATTTGCTCCCAGCGTTTTTGATGCCTCAACGACTGACGATCGAATCGATCGCAAGCCGAGTAGCGAGGTAACGAGTGGAAAGGGAACAAGGAGAATTGCATGGGAAAGTATCGTCGCGTAGATGCTCCCATAAGCACCGATTGATGCCCAAAAGCTGAGGAAACTAATTGCAATCACAACAGGCGGTAAGACGGCTGGTGCTAGACCGAGGTAAAACAGAAATTGGTGGTACCCCTTTCCAGTGCGCCAAAGAGAATAGGCGATCGGTATCGCAATCGATGATGCGATCGCAGCCGCAGCACAAGCAATTCCAAGGCTATTTGCCATTGGCAGGAGCCACTCTGACCGAGTAAACAACTCTCCATACCACTGAAAAGAAAATCCCCTCGGTGGAAATATCAAACTCTTAGTGGAATTGACAGAGACACCGCCCACGACCAGAAGTGGCGCAGCTAAAAATAATAAAACACCGCTAATTAACCCGTTTCGGAGCCAGTGATTCATAAATCTGTCTCCTGATCTGAAGTTGAAGAAATTAGGCAGACCAGCACAAGCGTCAGCAGCATCAGCATCAGTGACAGTGCTGCAGCGAAGGGTAAGTTGGATTGCTGAATTGCCTGATCCGTAATTAAAACTGAAATGGTCCAGTGCTGGGGGTTGCCAAGCATCTGCGGAATTAGATAGGAGCCGATCGCAAAGATAAAGGCAAAGAGGAAAGCCGTAACGATCGCACGTCGCTGCATCGGTAGAATGATGTCAAAAAACGTGCGAACTGGAGAGGCACCTAAGGTTTGTGCAGCCTCGGAGACTTCAGGATTTAACCGGGCGACAGAAGGATAGAATACTAAAACGGCAAAGGGTAAAGTGCGATAGGTCAACGCTAGGAGTACAGCAGCAAGTCCTGGTGCCCAAGCAACTGCCTGGGGGAGAAGTTTTAGGAAAACCAGTAGATTCGATAGTCCGGCTGACTCCGACAGCAGCAGTGACCAGCTAAAACTAATAATTACTTCTGAGAGCGATAGTACCGATAGGATAAAAATCAAAATAAAGACTTGAGCGGTTTGAGAGAGCTGAGTGAGCAGATAGGTAAACGGAAATGCAACTCCGACACAGCAACTTGCTGCGACTGCTGCGAAGATAAAGGAGAAAGCCGTTTGACGGAGAAATAGCGGCGTAAAAAACCGAAGATAGTGGCTTAAATCAAAACCAGGACTGTAGAAACCTGCTGGAGCGCGTTGAGCTACACTGACGATCAGCGTCATGCAAAGCGGGATCAGCAGAAATATCCCCAGCATTACTGGTGGATAGAGCATTCTCAGCAAGCGTAGCTTACCCGTTAATTGATCTGCCCTGGTAGCAGGAGCGGGTCTAGCGATAGATTTTATACTCATTGCAGGATAATGCAGGAGTTGGCTGAAAAGGAAGCAGTCACTGTATCGCCCTGAGCCAGACGGGGTCTAGCTTTCGGTAAAACTGTGCTAACAACTTTGCGTCCCCGACAGTCTAGATGTATTTTTACACTGGAGCCAATATCCCGAATAAAAGTAACAGTGCCAGGAATGCAGTTGCGACCTGATGGTTGCCCTGGCACTACGGTCACATCTTCAGGACGAACGCCAATACTGACCTGTTGCCCTGAACTGAAGCGATCGCCCAGTTGCCATCCAGTGAACAGCACCCCCTCTACTTCGATCGCCGTCTCATTGCAAACAACCCCTCGCAGGAGATTGTTGGTGCCAATAAAGTCTGCAACAAAGGGATCTGTGGGATGACGATAGATCTCTAACGGTTTACCGACCTGCCGAATTTTGCCCTCGTTCATGACGACCACTCGATCAGATATGGTCATTGCTTCTTGCTGGTCATGGGTGACCAAAATGGTTGTAATGCCCAAACGCTGCTGAAGCAGTCGTAGCTCTAGCTGCATGGCTTCTCGTAACTTGGCATCCAGGGCAGAAAAGGGTTCGTCCAGCAAAAGTAGTTTGGGATGACGCGCTAAGGCACGAGCAATTGCAACACGCTGCTGCTGCCCTCCTGAAAGCTGGGAGATTCTGCGCGATTTTACCCCCGGTAAACACACTAGCTCCAGTAACTCATCCACTTGCTTTTCCTGCTGAGATTTCGGAACTCTCTGAATGCGTAATGCATAGGCAATATTTTCACCCACTGTCATGTGCGGAAATAAAGCTAAGGATTGAAACACCATGCCAATATCGCGTTGATGGGTTGGCACCTCTGTAATGTCTCGACTTCCTAAGAAGATTTGTCCGCCATCAGAAGTTTCTAAGCCTGCAATTAATCGCAGCAGCGTTGTCTTGCCGCAACCTGACGGTCCCAGAAAAGAGACTAACTCTCCTGAGAAAATTTCAAGATCAATATAATCGACTGCATTGACAGCACCAAAATGTTTGGTGATACTCTTCAGACCTAAATAAGCCATGTCTATTACCTCAGCCTGAGAACAAAAGACACTAGCTCGTTATCATTTCTGTCCACTTTTGAGCAATCCAGTCTCCTTGCTCCATGTAGGTGCGGTAAGCAGGAATAATGGGCGAAATATCGCTTGCAACGGCGTTGAATTCTTCGTCTGTTAAATCTGTATCCTTGCGATCGATAACGGGAGCAACGCCAACATTTCGGGAAAGCTTGGCTTGAATTTCAGGCTGGCACATATAGTCCATGAAGACGTATGCCTCCTCCAGCTTCTTTGAAGGACGGCTCATCACCCAGCAGCCCGAATCGTTAATCCCTCCCTCTTGTGTAAAGGTGGACCGAATCGGTTTGCCCTGTTTCGCTTTCAATACAGAGACGTCGTGGTAATACTGTCCC
>NZ_JACJOR010000364.1:0-8569 GCF_014695615.1 Leptolyngbya sp. FACHB-711 | reverse complement strand
GTTAAGCTGGGAAAGTAGAAACGGCAATTTATTCAGAACTTAGTCAACAATGGCAGTTGCGATAGAACCTCTAAGAGGCAAAGCTCTTTTGAGCAAATTAAAGGAAATTCCAACCCTTTCCAAGTCAGAGAAGGCAAAAGCCTGTGGCTATGTCACGAGAGCGAAGGATAAGGAAAGGGCGAATTTATCAGAGTTTATCGAAGCGATCCTGGAGGCTCAAGGCTTAACGGTAGAGCCAGAGCAAACAGGAGGAAGGGGTAGAACTCCGACGTATCGCGTTTCTGTCCATGCCAACGGACAGATTGTGATTGGAAAAGCCTACACGGAGATGATGGGTCTAAAGCCAGGGGACGAGTTTGAGATTAAGCTGGGCTATAAGCACATTAAGCTCGTTCAGATTCAAGCCGAAGGGGACTTGACCAATACCGAGGTTTGATTTCCCAAGTCATAGATAAACCGTACACAGGCTTAATCAGCAAAAGAGGTAGAGGATTGGTCGTTTGGTCTTCGTCGATCTTTTGGTCTGGATTATTCTTTAACCTCTACAGGCTACAAGAAACCCAGAGCAGACCTGAAACTCAAGGGCATTCTGACTTCTACTATCTTAGCTAGAGAGAATAATCCATGATGCAGGGCGATCGGGATCAGCGTTAAACAAGCAAAGCCGATCACGCCGACAGCTCCCTGCGCGACACAGCACAGTCCATAGCTAAACAGCTCAACGCTAGAAACAGTCTCAGTCGTGTCAGCATCGATCGCAGTCAATGCAGCAGTAGCAGGCAACTTTTCTACCTCAGTTGTAAGGATTGGGCTGCTACTTTCGCCACACCCGCACCATGATTGTGATTCGACTGGTCAGGATGACGCGAAGTTGTAATGCCTGCAGCAATTACGGGTAACAGTTGCCGATGGTTGACAACTTCACTAGCATTGCGTAACAAACTCCAACTGCTTGCACTCGTCGCGCTCTAGCGGTGAGATCCTCCATGCCATTCAGCGGAACGGACTTAATCTGGAGCAATCTATCCGCATCGCGGGAGATTTGGAATTGGAACCCGAATCTGCCCAGCGAGGAATTTTCTCTTTTTGCAAATTGCTGTAAGTTTCAGGGATAAGTCGCTTTGCCGTTGCAACCGACGGACACTACTCCCCAGGCTCAACCTCCCTCCCACGAAACCAACGAAAATACGCCGGACATTGGTGGTGGGATTCCAGTGATTGAATATTGGGCAAAGCATACGCTATTCCCGGAGGGACCAAAACTCTGGAAAACGCTGTTTCATCACAGTGCTTGCTTGTCATGCTCCTGGGGCACAGGGGGACAGAAGGGCGGTTTCACCAACGAGGAAGGGGAAAAACTGCAACGCCGTATGAAAAGCGTGGAAGCGATTTCCGCTGAAATTCAGCCCCTGTTCCAGCTCACTTTTTTGACACCCACTCAATCGCCCAGCTGCAAAAACTGTCATCCCTCGAAGCCGATCGTCTGGGACGGCTCAGTTTTCCGCTGATTCGGCGAGCAGGCAGCGATCGCTTTGAACGGATTTCCTGGGATGAGATTTATGCGATCGCCACCGCTGCATTTCAGAAATCGCCAGAGCGAGTTGCATCCTACGGTTGTGTCGCAAAAACGGGTCAATGGTAAGGTAGGACAAGCCCGACTCCCCTGACTCGCTCTCCAATGTCTACGTCCTCCCTGTTCAAATGGCGGCACTTTTTGCCTGAAATCATCCTGCTGAATGTGCGGTGGTACTGTCACTACTCCCTGAGCTACCGCGATTTAGAGGAGATGATGCAGGAGCGAGGCATGGGAGTAGATCATTCGATGATCAACCATTGGGTGTTGAGGTACACCCCAGAATTGGACAAACGCATTCGACCGCACCTGAAACCGACGAACGATTCGTGGAGAACCGACGAGACGTATTTCAAAGTCAAGGGCGTATGGAAGTATCTGTATCGCGCGGTTGATTCAGCAGGTAACACCCTAGACTTCAGGTTGAGTGCGAAACGGGATGCGAAAGCTGCCGCACGCTTCTTTCGCAAAGTACTCAAGGGTCAGCACACCCAGTCTCCACGGGTCATTACCGTAGACAAGAATGCCGCTTATCCAGTGGCAATAGACGCTCTCAAAGCAGATGAAACGATTGAAAAAGAGACTGAATTAAGGCAGAGCAAATATTTGAATAATGTGATTGAGCAAGACCATCGGCACATCAAGCGTATTGTAAAGCCGATGATGGGATTTAAGACGTTCAACAGTGCGAGAAGAACGTTGAGCGGAATCGCAGCGATGAATATGATGAGAAAAGGACAAGTGAAAGGAATCGAACCAGGAGATATTGCCTCTCAAGCGAAGTTTATTGAAGCAATCTTTGGAATTGCTGTTTAAGGGAATGCAAACGTTACCGATCGGTTGTCCTTTATAAGTTTTTGCGACACAACCTTGGCAATCTAGCTCGTTATCTAGATGTAGAGAAGGGGGAAGCTGACCAAGCATTGCTATCTGTTTGGGGTTAAGCCAAAAGATTACTCAGATTTGTTTTCACTCAATTTTTAAGGTTAGGAATTGCTTGAACTTCATGGACAGTTTGTTGCTGGCATAGGTATGTTATCAACACAAAGGCAACACTCTAAAACAACAGGTTCTTCTACTGTTTGGGAACTGGCTGTTTGAGAATCATTGACGATCGTTGAATCTGCATCTTCCCTCGCTTCTGCTTCGATAATTTTCTGAATCAATCCAGGGTTGCAGTCTTCAATTGCTTCTTTCAAGCCACGAATTAGGACTACGGCTGGATCGCTGGAGCTTTGCTGTTCCTGAGCTAAATTACCTGAATTTTGTCGTGCTTCGTTAATTAAATATTGTGCTACCTTTGCTGGGTCTATAGTTACCCCAAACGGCTCAAGAGTTAAATTAAGAAATCTTGCCTTTTCAAGCAACTCACTCTGTGACTTGACCACTTCCTCAAGGCACTTACTTAAACTCTCCTCTAAGTCAGGAGGTAGTCGGTTTACATTACGATCAGTTGTGCTAGTAGAACGGTTTAATTGCTGATACTCAATCTGTGTCGTCTGGGAAGGTTGGAAAGGTGCAGTAGAGGGGGCAAAGCCTAAAAAAACAGCTACATCTGCTGACCAAATCGCTGCTGCTGTTACAAGAACCGCACCTATAAGAATTGGTTCTGGGACAGAGGATTCAGGTCTATCATCTTGCCTAGACTGTCCTGCTTTATTGACTGCCCCTAATTCAGAAGATGAGGAGCCTATAAAGAAGATTCCTACATAAAGGTCATTCTTTTCATTAATCAAATTGTGTTTTGAAGGATTCTCATCAATGTACACATGTCCACTAGGAAGAATGCGATCAACAATGTACTCTCCTGGAGGTAAATCTCGAAATGTATGTTCTCCAGGGGTATCAGTGGTGGCGACAACAGTGGCAGAATCAATCTTCTTGCCCATTTTTTCCTGTAAAATGATATCAATTGAAACTTCTTCATTTGGCATCATATTGCTGAGGTTAAATAGGATCGAGCTAAGTTTAGTCTTATTGATTATTCATAAGAAGCTAGTCTGCCGCTCCGCCCGTTCTGCCTTAGTAAAATAATTGAAGAGATGCCATCATAATTCTAACTACATCTACTTGAACAGTTACTTCAACAACTTCTTTCACTTATAAAAAAGGAAGCCTACGTGCAATCTGAATTCCTGTTGGTAAGAATCCTTCTAACGCATATTCAGCCGCAGCATCTGCATAATAGGTTGTAATAGGAAGTCGTATAGTTTGAGTCGATCCAATATGCATCTCGCTCAACCAGTAGACCTGAGCGGCAAGAGTGCCCGGAGTCGTGTTTCCCATACGACGACGGATCGTAATGGGACGAGGAACAAAGTTAGTTCCACCCTTAATCTCTTTAGCTCCGGTGGTCATGAGAGCAACTTCTTCATCTGAGAGAGACCAACCCCAACCCCGCTGGGGGTTCTCCCACATCTCGGTTCTGTCGTTATATTGGCCTGCTCGGTCATAGCCCGATTTCAGCACCTCGACGACATCAACCTCTTTTACTCCGTTAGCGTGTAGCTCAGGCATCAATTCTGAGAAAAGGCTAAACTCGTCATCTTGAAGAAGTCCGTCGCGGTGGATTACCAGATGTTCTAGCTGCTTTTGTTCGTGTTGTTCAAACAGGTTAATTAAATCGAAAATAATTTTTCGCAGGGAATTGGAGTCAAAAGTTTCTCGATGAGCCTGAAAGTCGGCTGCTGACCAACCAATCACCCTCCCTAGCTGGTTAACAACGAAAGCTGCTGCACCAACGGCTCTGCCGTCTTTTCGTCCTACATCTAACCCGACAAAAGCCTGAGCATTACCTGGCATCTGCCGCAGTTGCCAGGGAGAATGCCCCAATTTACCAAGCACTCCAAGCAGCAAGTTGTTCCCAGTACTGGGTTTGAAAGGACTATGGATTGTACTAAGTTCAATTCCCTGAGAGGGTAGCATTGCCTGAACAAACTGACGTTTTAGAACAGGGTAAGGATCAGCAATGAGATTATTACGATAGCCTTCCTTATCTGGAACGCACATTAAAACTAAATTAGCCTCCTGTAGATTGCGGCATTCCCTCTGGATTCCTAAAGTATTTCCCAATGGATACGGACGATAACCTATCAGGTCAACACCAATATCAAAACTTTCAATATATTGAGTAAAGCTTTGGCACCAAGCCTTCACGTTTTCTCCTTCAGGATGAAAAACAATTGCTTTAATTTGAGCAGGCTTGTCTAAAAGCTGTTTCCGATTCAATCCTTGAGCAGGGAAGCTTCCTATTACGTTGTTACCAAAATCGAGATTCCGTTCGTAGTTCTTTTTCTTAGCAAGCTCTACAAAATTAATCTGCCGCTGCGGGCGATAAGGAGAATCCTCAAAGGAGATTGCCTGTTCAAGAACTATCAAACCACCAACTTCGTTTAGCTTCGCGATAATTTGAATGGCTTCTTTAAACCTTTGGTCGATCGTCCAGACCTGCTCATTAAATCTCCGCGCATCTACATCATCCCTGGAGAATGCCTTTTTAAGAAGTTGAGGAATATGAGGATAAATTACATCCCTGCCCTGAGAGCCATAGTTAGCCCAAATTGCTCTAGTCTGTGTAGGAATTGCATTTAAGATACTGGGCGAGATTATTCCTTTTCGTCGATGGTATTCTACAAGGCTAATGTTGCCAAGGCTTTCTAGTGGCTCAGAGACAGTGAAGTCTGAAATACCCGAAAAGCGGCAACCTGCACCATCATAGGTATGGATTAAAGGCTGATTAATAGAAATTGTTTCAGCACCTCGCTCGTGAACAGTCAAGCGATCGTTATATTCGCTGCTGTAATCAAGGGAGAGGCAAATGTGATTTTCGCTGTCAACGCGAACATCCCACTTTAAGTATCGTTGTGCCTCAATATCATTGGAGATAGGCACTGTCTTCCTAGCAAACGCTTCGCGGTGGTAAGCGTTGACCTTTAAGTTTCGACCTTGAAAGTATCGAACGACCGAGCGGTTAATGACTTGCTTTAGTGAGAAGCTATGTTCTAGTGAGGTGAGATCAATCCTTTCTGTTTCAATTACTCGAAAATCTAAACAAGTCTGTAACGGAGACGAACTGAGTAAGCTTCCACGCCTTCCGGCGACAACTTCATAACCTGTATCTTTACGCAATTGATTTGCCAATTTGCCTAATTCACTGGGCAAATCTCTGGGCTCGATCGCCCGTAGAAGATCGACTTGGTGGAGGTTGAATAGGATACTTCGGATCGCAACCGTGGAGCGAAAGCTAAGTTCGTAGATTACCATTAAGTTTCCACCTGACCAGTGCATTTAGCGTACTGCACACTAGGTATAGAATTAATCAGTAATTCTATCACTACACCTAGCAATTAGGGGAGTACACTAAATGTTTTATCCGCCCCTGGTAAGCTGCGGTTGCACGAATGTCTTCTAGAACTGAGATTAATCCACCTACCTGCTCTGGGTCGAACACACCTTCTGGTCCTTCAGGGCAGATGTTTGTGAAAGGAGATTCGTAAAGTAAAGCAGGCTCCATAATGCCGTGGTGGGTTAGGTAGTCGATGATCAGGTTGATGAATTCAATCTGGTTTGCGGACGTGGCAGAGCCGGAGAGGAACTGCCCAAAGGCTTACTTTGCAGCTTCCCGGTTTAACCCTACTAGCGATCGAATAAACAGACCTAATCCTTGGCTAGTCTCTTTGAGATATCCCAGATGCTCTAATGTGCCGAAGCAGGATTCTAGCAGAGTACGCTCCAGCTCACTCAGGTCGGTTGGGGTCAGGGGTTGGTTAAAGCAGAGTTTATGGATCGTGATGTGATCCTCATATGTTAGGGAGAACTACCTTACTTTTGCCCGGGAGGATCGAACTCAGTGCCGAAGCTGAAGATTTTGATTGAATGTGCTGAATCAGCACTCGCTCATTGTGCATCTAGGCAATCTCTATTTGGCGGAAGCCGTGCGTACCGGCTCCCTCAATTCTTAACCGCTTGGAGCCTACCCCTAGAATGGCTTCGGCAGAGTCCAGGCAAAAGTGTCCTCTCGCCTAGCAACATAGAAATAGACAGGGACGGTTGCTCCAATCTCCTTTCAGCAGCTACTTCAACTCCAGTGACACCGGGGACCGATCGCGTCTCCTGATTACCTTTCGTCATTCTCCGTTGGAAGGTAATGCGATCGCGTATTCCCCCACCTACCCCATACACATCAGCGATATGCAACGAACACGCCTCATTGATCCGCGCAGTGGTGTAGAGGCATATGTCAAACAATGCCTGATCGCACTCCGCTAGCAAACCCTCTACATAAGAGAGCAATGACAGGGAGGCAATCGCCTCCACCCCTTTCCTCCATCCCAGTCAAAGCAGCAGCCAAAATAGCTTGAAATTCGATACCGGTCCAAGTGTTCCGTTAAACAACCAAGAGAGTTCCTGCGGCGAGAGGAGCTTGGCTTGGTCATGACGACTGATTTTCACAAGTTGAGCAGTACAAGTGTTCAGACGATTTACACTAGGAAATACCAATTTCCTCACCTAATAGCGCAAACCCTTGCTCAACGGTTGTTTTTAGCTACCATGATGAGTAATTAACTGCACTTATCTCTATCTGACAATCCTAAGACAACTTTTCCTCCCAATTCTCCCAAATTCCCTCTAATCAAGCCTTTGAAGGCGATCGGGATCCTGCTAAACCTCAGTTCAACTTGATGCGTGTCAAAATAAGGTCAACCATTATGAATCTGACACGCATCAAAACTGAAATACCCAGAACTGAAAGCCAGACTCGCAGAGCTAGAAATAGAGATCGCTGCCCTTCAAGCAGCGGGAGATGTTTTGCTCAATGCGCGGATTGACTCCTCAGTGCTAGGCGGAACAACCGTGCGAGGGTGTCCTTCTGTGCAGTATCAGCTGAGAGTTCAGGGGCAAAAGGCGCGCTACTTGAAAGCTGCCCAAGTGGCAGAAATGCGAGCGGCGATCGAGCGTGGCAAGCAGCTCAAGCAATTAGAGCGAGAACAGCAAAGACTGAGAGCAAAAATGGCGCAATTAGTAGCAAACACAGCGGAGCTAGGGTTGGAGCTACCCGATTAAGCTTAGCCTGCATCATCGTTTTGATGCGTGTCAAAATCTGACTCAATGCTTTCAAACTTGACACGCATCAAATTTTCCTCATACTTGCGCAAGTGATCGAGCATCCTCATTTTGTCAGTCCTGACCGATTTACATCATTGTCAGCCTGACACCACTAATCGTATTTCCAACATCGCCCATCGTTTTCTGAATCCCTTCTTCTTCCGTTGACTGTAGCGATCGCACAGATAATTCACTTTGTCATGCAGCGGCAAAGTAATTGTAAAGCTCTTCCATCACATCCACTACCCGATCGCGGTACGGTAAATCCTTCGCCGTCTTCATGAAACTCCTGATAGGCTTTTGCCACCGACAAGTAGTTGGGAATCGTGAACATCCGCACCCAGCGTCCCAGAATCCTCATTGTGTTAACCGTGTTGAAGGATTGCGAACCCGACTGACCTGCATCAATGCTAGCGTTCTGCTCTATGTTGGTCTAATGGCTCTAAGTCCGAGGGGAATCTAGTCAATTTGATTTTTCATCATGCTTCATTATCATTAACAGCTTGTCGAGTCGGTCATTTGCCTCACGAGCAAATTTCAAACAGCTAATAAGCGGTGCTGTTCCGCCAGCAGTGGCAATTGCACCTTCAGGAATTTTTCCATTTGCAAGAAGAATTCCACCTGTAATAGCAACGGCCGAACACACTGCTGTCATCGTAAAAGCTAAGTTATAGCCGTGTCTAGCTTGTCGAATACGTTCATGTGCAATCTCTAGCTCTATAGCTTTAGATACCAATTGGGTGTGCCATTGCCAAAGTATCAGATTCTTCTCGAAGCCGTGCTGACTAATAATCTCATTGTGGATGTTCATGGTTTGTATGACTTTAGATTTACAATGTCATACAATTTTAGTGAACTCAATTTCTTGTAGTCTGTATTGAAAGATACAGA
>NZ_JACJOR010000363.1:0-4065 GCF_014695615.1 Leptolyngbya sp. FACHB-711 | reverse complement strand
GACGATGTAACGCTTCTGACTCATAATGATCTTCCTGGATTTGAGTCACCTTACCAGAAATAACCCCACCAGGCAAAGTTCCCTTGGCAGACTACTAGGGCCTAGGGGGCAAATCATACTCGAATTCAGCAACGCCGGATTTTATCAGGTTAAAAACGGTGATTTTGAATAACTTGCATCTTTGGATACCTCGCATCTATCTTGCAGCTAAGATAAGCGACGAGTTCTGAACTATGAGGCCTCCTGGCTCTCGATCGGAACCCAAACCGAGACAGAGCCGCCCTTACAGGAGAACTCGCCCCAGCCGTACTCATCGGTCATCACAGGTCTAGCAATGTGTTCAGTGATGTCGATATAAAGACGGTTGGGCTGACCCACCTCCATCCATTTACTGCCGCCTGCCCCGTTGCTCAGCACCACTGCCATGCCACCCGGATGATCAGCGTTGCCAATGCGCGTCCAGCCAATCAGATTCGGATGATCAAAATAGTCATACTGGGAACCATAGGCATAGTTGCTCCGCGCCCATAGAAACTTGTCGATGATCCAGCGGTGACAGTCGAGCCAGATTTCGTGTTCGTTGCCGTCGTTGCCGCAGTCGCGATAGTGTGACCCGTAATAGTCGGCGTAGAAAACGCAGGGGTAGCCTTCGCGCCGCAGCAGGATTAAGGAGTAAGCGATCGGCTTAAACCAGGATTCCACGACCGATTCAAGCGACTGAAGCGGCTGGGAATCGTGATTGTCTACCAGCGTCACAGCGAGCGAAGGCTGCTGCTGCACCAGCGTATTGTCAAAAATCTGACGCATATCGTAGTGTTCACCACTTCGACTTGCCGCATGAAAATTGTAGTGGAGCGGCGCATCAAACAGAGCCACTTTTCCCTGGGTGAGCGAAATGAAATAGTGCAGTGCCTCAATTTCGTAAGACCAGTATTCGCCCACGGCAAACAGATCGCGCTGGGCATAGTGGCGAATGTGCTCAAACCAATCGTGGAAAAACTCGGCGGCAACGTGCTTCACCGCATCAAAGCGGAACCCGTCCACGTCGGTCAAGTCCATCAGCCATTCACCCCAATACTTTAATTCGCCGCGCACTTCGGGGTGTTCCATGTCCAGGTCGCAGCCCATCAGATAGTCATAGCTGCCTTTTTCCAGGTCAACGTTATCGTCAAACTGTTTGCCCTGGAGCAGATAAATGGCTTGCTCGTGCTCGTTCCATGAGTTGTAGTCGATCGCGTCAAAATGCCACCAGTGCCACTTCATGCTGGAGTATTTGTCGCCGCGTCCCGGAAAGTTAAAGTGCGTCCAGGCTTTAATTTTTTGATAGTCCCCGATCGGCGAGTAGCGATCTTCAGGATGAAACGGTGTAGCTTCAATTTCTTCCTGTTCGTCTGCGCCCATTTTGTGATTGAATACCACATCGGCATAAACGCGCAGTCCAGCTTGGTGTGCCGCTTTAATCGATCGCAAATATTCGTCTTTTGTGCCGTACTTTGTCCGAACCGTTCCCTTTTGATTAAATTCGCCTAAGTCGAATAAATCATATGCGCCATATCCTGGGTCTTCTACACCTGCATGACCTTTGTAGGCAGGCGGGAGCCAAAGTGACGTAATTCCCGCTTTCGCCAGATCAGCCGCATTTTTCTCAAGTTCTTTCCACAGGCTGCCGTCGCTCGGCACATACCAGTGGAAATATTGCATCATAACCCCATTCGGTTCAGACATTGGCTTATTGTAGTGGATTCAAAATAATGAAATTCGGCAAAATCAATCCGGGCAAAAACGCACACAAAAACGCACAGTAAATAATCGCTTGAGATGCTGACCCGTGCAAAAACTCCCTCAAAACTTCCAGGGTTTTTGCAAGCTGGGCAAACGCTCAAACTTTATTCCTGTGATATGAAATTTACTGGAGCGATCGGCTCTATGCCATCCATCGAAAGACTTTACTGTGGTGTCTGTCCTGGGATAGGCTATCGCTAAAAACGCAAGCCGCAATGTCAGAACTTAATGTCAAAACTAAATATCAAAACTGCAATCGAAGGGTGAAGAAATCAGGTTAGATTAAAGGCAAGATTTACAATAAGGTAGACTGATCCCCGGCGTTTTCCGCTAACACTTCCGGCGGTAAAACAGCGATCGGCGGCAGCATTAAAAACTTGATTAGCATTCCGGTCAGGGTCATCAGCAGAATTACGACAAATCCCATTTCCAGATAGTTCGGAACTGCAAAAGCAAGCTCCAAGTGATTGAGCTGACTAGATTTGAGCTGCCAAGAGAGCTGCTTGCCCTGCTGTCGCATAATGATCCCTTTGGGCAACTGCGAATTAGCCGGATTAGCTACGCCATTGGCTGTTAAAACTCCGATGGCGGTGGGAGCTGTGAGGCGAAATTCCAGCTCCAGAAACTCATCCGAATTGAGTGCGGGATCTGACTGCGCGATGAGTTTTTTGATCGATCGAAAGTCAAAGTCCAGGGTCAAGCGTTCTCGCTCGCGAAACAGTCCATGACGAGTCTGCACCTGCATACGAATCGGCAAATTGAGCGGTTTTTGCTTGCGCTGGCTCCAGTAGCCGCCCTTAAGGGGAATCGTCCCCGGTGGCTGAAAGAACTGGTTGAACCGGGTTTCCAGATCCTTCGCGCTGTAGAAAGGAATTTTGAGCCACAGTTCTTCTTCCGAAACCGCGTTGACCTGTCCGCCAAACTGTTGTGCCTTTTCTTTCACACTGTCCAGCCAGCTTGCGGCGATCGTCTCACTTAACCCCGACGGCACTTTCTCAAGCCGAATTCGCTGCACCCACTCCCCATGATTGGCATCCTTAAAGCTCAAGCCCGTTTCATATCGCACACAGCCCGACAGGAAGACGATCGCAATTAGCGCAATTCCCAGCACCCGCAGCCGCATCAACCCATGCCTCAAAGATCGCAGCAAAGTCAAACCCTCCTCTTACTCTCCCCGTGCCGCAACGCCCAGCTTCTCAAATAGAATCGGAGGCAAATAAGCTCCCCCTCCCACCCATTCTGGTGTGTCTCCCAGATCAACCAAGTGCTGAAAGGCTTCAAAAATGCTGCCCGCCACCATTGTATTTTTGACTCGTCCGACGATCTGCCCCTTTTCGACTTTGTAGCCCAGATCCAGGTTGACCGAAAACTCACCTGCCAACTGGTTTGACTGACCCGCGCCCAACACCTGATCCACAATTAAGCCTTCGTCCATGCTGGCAATGAGCCGATCGATCGACGTACTGCCCGGAGCCATACAGAGATTCACCATATCAGGAGCCGGACGCGATAAGCCGCCCCGAAACCCGTTTCCGGTAGACTGTTTGCCTGCTCTGGCTGCCCAGCGGCGATCCCAGTAAAAACCCTGCACGGTTCCGGCTTCGATGTATGCCTTCTTGTGGGTCGGGGTTCCTTCGTCGTCAAACGTACAGGCAGAGACGCCTAGACTCGGATCTTCAAAGATGTTCAGGCGCTCGTCAAACAGCTTTTCACCCACCTTATCCGCCAGCGGCGAGGCTTTTTGCACCACTGCCTGACCCGACAGCACCGTATCAAACAAACCGCCGATCGTGCTAGCGACTGCTCTGGGCAGAAACAACACCGGATAGGAGCCGCTCTGAATCGTTGCGCCGTGTTCGGCTCGCTGAAATTTTTGCAGTAGCTCGTTCAGGATGCGATCGTAGCTGGGAATGCCATCACGCGCCACGTCGTAGCTGTATGCCTCCAGAAAATCCTCGCCTCGCACCAAATTGCCGGAAACACTGGCACTCATGGTCTGGGTACTGCGCTCAGCGTAAACATCTTGATGGGTAGCAAGTTTGACTGTGCCCGATCGCACGTGAAAATTCACCCCCACCAGCACGTCTGGGTTATAGCGATGCACTTCCTGAATTAGAAACTCGCCCACCTCTACTAACTCAGAGGTAGCAGGCGGCTGAAAGCTCGATTGACCAGAACCGTCCCAGGCATGAAAGTTCGCGGCAAATTCGTACTCGACCAGACTGCCAATTTCTGAAGTTTGCACTGCCGCATCTACCAGATCTTCTAATCGCGTCAAATCAG